>NZ_JBBKBJ010000011.1:0-109793 GCF_037890145.1 Phocaeicola sp. HCN-6420 | reverse complement strand
CCCCCTCCCGCAGGGGCTTTCTCCGGATGCTCAGGAAATGATGACAATGGTACTTGAGATGTTTCTGTCCATTGAATTTGGGGAGAGGGACATTAGCAAGAATTAGATCATTGCTTGACTGTCTGATGAAAAACTCGAATTTTTATTGTACCTTTGAAAAACTAAATCTAATTTTCAATAATAACTATAAAGTAAATATGAAAACACGTATCTTTCGCTTTTGGCAGACAATTTGTTTTAGTGGACTTTTGGGCGTTTCATCTCTCTATGCACAAGCACCAGTAGCAGACTATGTACCTGCTCCTGAAAATTTGCAGGCACGAAAAGAGTTTCAGGACAGTAAATTCGGTATCTTTCTTCATTGGGGACTTTATAGTATGTTCGGACAAGGAGAATGGTATATGACTAATGAGAATATTGACTGTCATGAATATGCGAAAGCGGCATCCGCTTTCTATCCTTCCCGTTTCAATGCACACGACTGGGTTGCAGCTATCAAAGCTTCGGGAGCAAAATATATTTGTTTTACTTCCCGGCATCACGAAGGATTCTCGATGTTTGATACCAAATATTCTGATTATGATATTGTAGACGCTACCCCGTTTAAACGAGATATTATTAAAGAACTGGCAGAAGAATGCCAAAAGCAAGGCATCAAGTTGCATTTGTATTATTCACATTTGGACTGGACAAGAGAGGATTATTATCCTTTGGGAAGAACAGGGCGTGGAACCGGACGTACTTCTCATGGGGAATGGAGCACGTATTATCAGTTTATGAATAATCAGCTGACTGAATTACTAAGCAATTACGGTCCGATAGGAGCTATCTGGTTCGATGGGTTATGGGATCAGCCTGACGATTTTGACTGGGGACTGAAGGAACAATATGCCTTGATTCATAAATTGCAGCCCGCTTGTTTGATTGGAAATAACCATCATAAAACGCCTTTCCCGGGTGAGGATTTCCAAATGTTTGAACGTGATCTTCCCGGAGAGAATACGGCAGGACTTTCTGGACAGTCAATCAGTGCCTTGCCGTTGGAAACATGTGAAACGATGAATGGAATGTGGGGGTACAAAATAAAAGACCAGAATTATAAATCGGTTACCGAACTGATACGTCTGCTGGTGCGTGCAGCTGGCAAAGGTGCTAATCTGTTGATGAATATCGGTCCTCAGCCTAACGGTGAACTGCCTGCCGTGGCAGTCGAACGACTAAAAGGAATAGGTGAATGGATGGATAAATATGGAGAAACTATCTATGGTTCGACTGGTGGCAATGTCGTAACAGCTTCATGGGGAACCACTACCCGTAAGGACAATATGCTTTATGTGCACTTGCTGGCAGACCAGATGCCTCAGTTTGTAACTTTACCATTGACTGAAAAAGTTGTGTCTTCCACCTTGTTCGACTCTGGAGAAAAGGTGAAATGGGAAAAGATTGATGGAGGAATTGTATTGCATACAGCAAACTTGAAGCCGTCGGCCGATTGTATCGTAGCATTGAAATTAAAGTAAAAAATCTGTCAGAATTGCTGGAAGTAATTTTTCTTGCTTATATTTACAGAAAGAAATAAAAACAATGTTATGGTGATAAAAACTATTTTAGATACAGATTTATATAAATTTACTACTTCGTACGCTTATATCAAACTTTTTCCCTATGCATGGGGAACATTCACATTCAAGGATCGGGATGAAACAGAATATACAGAAGGCTTTCTGGAAGCATTGAAAAGTGAGATACACAATTTGTCGTTGGTATCGCTTCGTAAAGAAGAACTGGAATATATGTTTTCACATTGTCGTTTTTTACCGCGGATTTACTGGGAATGGTTATCTTCTTTCCGTTTCGATCCCGATAAAATAGAAGTATGTCTGGACGAGCAACATCATTTGCATATAGAAGTAACCGATTACTTATATAAGGTAACACTATATGAAGTTCCTTTGCTGGCGATTGTTTCGGAAATCAAGAACCAGTTCTTGAACAGGGTTCCGGATAAAGAATCTATTTTAGCCAAGCTGGCAGGAAAAGTTGAATTATCGAATGAGCACCATATGCCATTTTCTGAGTTTGGTACTCGGCGCCGGTTCTCGTTTGATGTGCACGATATTGTAGTAGCTTATCTGAAGGAACATGCCCGTTACTGTACCGGAACATCAAACTGCTATCTTGCCATGAAATACGATATGCGTCCGATGGGAACCCATCCGCATGAATGGTTTATGTTTCATGGAGCACAGTTTGGTTATAAACATGCTAATTACATGGCACTTGAAAACTGGGTAAATGTATACGATGGTGATTTGGGTACAGCCCTTTCGGATACGTATACATCCGACTCCTTCTTGTCTAATTTCAGCAGGAAGCAAGCTAAGCTTTTCGACGGGGTACGATGTGATTCGGGTAACGAATTTGAATTCATCGACCGGCTTACTGCTCGTTACAAGGAATTAGGCATTAATCCGCAGACTAAAACGATTATTTTCAGCAATGCACTCGATTTTGAGAAGGCATTACATATCTTCGATTATTGTAAAGACAAGATAAACTGTTCTTTTGGTATCGGTACGAATCTGACAAATGATACAGGGTATCATCCCTCAAATATTGTTATGAAATTATCCCGTTGTAAGATGAATATTAACCAAGAATGGAGAGAATGTGTCAAATTATCAGATGATATGGGAAAACACATGGGAAGCAACGCCGAAGTAGAGGCTTGTTTGTATGAATTACGTCTAAAATAACGTGCGAAATACTAATTTGTTGCTAAAATGAATAAAAAACTTTCATTTTATTTTGTGATGTTGAAATATTCTCTACCTTTGCAAGCGTTTAAGACAAATAAAAGATAATAATGAATACATTTCTTATACATATTTTGCTATGCGGTATTATTATTCTATTGGTGCAACCAGTGGGAAGTGAGCCGTGTGCATGACGGTATAAGATTTATGATATAAAGCCTTTCTCACTTCTGGTGCGAAAGGCTTTTTGCTTAAATAAAATAATATAAAGATATACGTTTATGAGCGACAGATTATTTATTTTTGATACGACGTTGCGCGACGGAGAACAGGTTCCCGGTTGCCAGTTGAATACAGTCGAGAAAATTCAGGTAGCAAAGCAGCTCGAAGCTTTGGGAGTAGATGTGATAGAGGCAGGATTTCCTATATCAAGTCCGGGCGATTTTAATTCTGTAATTGAAATTTCGAAAGCCGTAACTTGGCCTACCATCTGTGCTTTGACGCGTGCTGTTCAAAAAGATATTGATGTGGCTGCCGAAGCATTGAAGTTTGCCAAGCACAAACGTATTCATACGGGGATTGGAACATCGGATCCTCATATCAAGTATAAATTCAATTCTACTCGTGAAGAGATAATCGAGCGTGCAGTAGCGGCCGTAAAATATGCTAAGCAGTACGTAGAAGACGTAGAATTCTATGCGGAAGATGCCGGTCGTACAGAAAATGAATATCTGGCTCGTGTAGTAGAAGCTGTCATCAAAGCAGGAGCTACGGTTGTCAATATCCCCGATACAACAGGATATTGCTTACCCGATGAATATGGTGCCAAGATAAAATACCTGATAGATCATGTCGACGGAATCGACAAAGCAATCATTTCTACCCATTGTCATAACGACTTGGGCATGGCAACAGCCAATACCATCAGTGGAGTATTGAACGGTGCCCGTCAGGTAGAAGTAACCATCAATGGTATCGGCGAGCGTGCCGGAAATACAGCCCTGGAAGAAGTTGCCATGATTTTACGTTGCCATCACGGCATTGACATCGATACCAACATCAATACCCAGAAAATTTATCCTACCAGCCGAATGGTTTCCAGCCTGATGAATATGCCGGTTCAGCCCAATAAGGCCATTGTAGGACGTAATGCTTTTGCCCACTCATCAGGAATTCATCAGGACGGTGTGCTGAAGAATGTGCAGACGTATGAAATTATCGATCCGAAGGATGTAGGTATAGACGATAATGCTATTGTACTGACAGCCCGCAGTGGTCGTGCGGCATTGAAACACCGTCTGCATGTACTGGGTGTTGAAATGAATCAGGAAAAACTGGATAAGGTATACGAGGATTTCCTGAAACTTGCCGACAAGAAGAAAGACATTACCGATGATGATATACTTGTACTTGCCGGAGCCGACCGCAATGTGAACCATCACATCAAGCTGGAATATCTTCAGGTGACCAGTGGTGTGGGAGTTCGTTCGGTTGCCAGTCTGGGACTGAATATTTCCGGCGAGCACTTTGAAGCAGCAGCAACGGGTAACGGTCCGGTAGACGCTGCCATCAAGGCTGTAAAACAGATTATCAAGCGTCAGATGACCCTGAAAGAATTTACCATTCAGGCTATCAGCAAGGGTAGTGATGATGTAGGTAAAGTTCACATGCAGGTAGAATACGACGGACAGATGTATTACGGTTTCGGAGCCAATACCGATATCATCGCGGCATCTGTAGAAGCTTATATAGATTGTATCAATAAATTCAGAAAATAATATAATGAGATTTTAAGTATGGCTAATACATTATTCGACAAAATATGGGATGCACATGTAGTGCAGAAAGTAGAGGAAGGACCTACTCAATTGTATATTGATCGCCTTTACTGCCATGAGGTGACAAGTCCTCAGGCATTTGCTGGTATGCGGGCTCGCGGATTGAAATGTTTCCGTCCGGAAAAGATTTACTGTATGCCCGACCATAATACTCCGACTCACGATCAGGACAAACCGATTGAAGATCCTATTTCTCGTACACAGGTGGATACACTTGCCAAGAATGCTGCCGATTTCGGTCTGACTCACTTCGGCATGATGAACAAGAAGAATGGTATCATTCATGTAGTTGGTCCGGAAAGAGGACTTACTTTGCCGGGAATGACCATTGTCTGTGGTGACTCGCATACTTCTACTCATGGAGCTATGGGAGCAGTTGCTTTCGGTATCGGTACCAGTGAGGTAGAAATGGTTATGGCTTCACAGTGTATTCTTCAGGCACGTCCGAAGACCATGCGCATCACTATCGACGGGAAACTGGGTAAAGGTGTAACGGCAAAAGATGTAGCACTCTACATGATGTCGAAAATGACGACAAGCGGTGCAACCGGATATTTTGTAGAATATGCGGGCGAGGCCATCCGCAGTCTGACCATGGAGGGACGTCTTACCTTGTGTAACCTGAGTATCGAAATGGGAGCTCGTGGAGGTATGATTGCTCCGGATGAAGTTACCTTCGAATACATCAAGGGACGCGAATATGCACCGAAGGGAGAAGAATGGGACAAGGCACTTGCTTACTGGAAAACACTGAAGAGTGACGATGATGCCGTATTCGATAAAGAAGTCCGTTACGATGCAGCCGATATTCAGCCAATGATTACTTACGGAACCAATCCGGGTATGGGAATGGCTATTACCGACCATATTCCTACTACAGAAGGCATGAGTGAGGTAGAAAAGAGCTCATTCGAAAAGTCTTTGCACTATATGGGTTTCCAGCCGGGCGAATCTTTGCTGGGTAAGAAAGTGGATTATGTATTCCTCGGAGCATGTACCAACGGACGTATCGAAGACTTCCGAGCTTTTGCTTCTATCGTGAAGGGACGAAAGAAAGCCGATAATATCACAGCCTGGCTTGTTCCGGGTTCGTGGATGGTAGACGAGCAGATTCGTCAGGAAGGACTGGATAAGGTTTTGGAAGAAGCAGGTTTCGAAATCCGCCAGCCGGGATGTTCGGCTTGTCTTGCCATGAACGACGATAAGATTCCGGCAGGAAAATATTCAGTTTCTACCAGCAACCGAAACTTCGAAGGACGTCAGGGACCAGGTTCTCGCACCTTGCTTGCCAGTCCGCTGACTGCCGCCGCTGCCGCCGTAACCGGAGTAATAACCGATCCCAGAACACTTATGTAATTCGTAAAATTGTGCATCATTATGAAACAGAAATTCAACATCATAACAAGTACTTGTATTCCTTTGCCATTGGAAAATGTGGATACAGACCAGATTATTCCGGCACGCTTCCTGAAAGCAACTACCCGCGATGAAAAGTTCTTTGGCGATAATCTTTTCCGCGACTGGCGTTATAATCCGGATGGCTCACTGAACAAAGATTTTGTACTGAATAATCCAGCCTATAGCGGACAGATTCTGGTAGCCGGAAAGAATTTCGGCAGTGGTTCAAGCCGTGAACATGCAGCATGGGCCATCGCAGGTTATGGTTTCCGTGTGGTCGTATCGAGCTTCTTTGCCGATATCCATAAAAATAACGAACTGAACAATTTTGTGTTGCCGGTAGTCGTAAGCGAAGGTTTCCTGAAAGAGTTGTTCGATTCCATCTATGCCGATCCGAAAACTGAGGTCGAAGTGAATTTACCTGAACAGACCATTACCAATAAAGCAACAGGTAAGTCCGAGAAATTTGAAATCAATGCCTACAAGAAACATTGCTTGATGAACGGACTCGACGACATCGATTTTCTGGTAGAAAATAAAGATAAAATAGAAGCTTACGAAAAAGCTCGTAACTAATTAAACAATTTCAATGAACAATCATCCGAGAATAGAAATCATGGATACAACACTCCGCGACGGCGAACAGACCAGCGGAGTGTCATTTGTACCCCATGAAAAATTAATGATAGCCCGTTTACTGCTGGAAGACTTGAAAGTCGACCGTATTGAAGTAGCTTCGGCACGTGTGTCTGAAGGAGAATCGAAAGCAGTAAAAATGATTTGCGACTGGGCAGCTCGTCGGGGAATGTTATCTCGGGTAGAAGTGTTGGGATTTGTCGACGGAAATGTGTCTGTCGACTGGATTTACAATGCGGGATGCCGGGTGATCAATCTGCTGACGAAAGGTTCGGAAAAGCACTGTACGTTTCAGCTGAAAAAAACATTAAACCAGCATTTGGCAGATATTCAGAAGGTAGTTCACTATGCCCGTGAAAAGGGAATGGATGTCAATGTCTATCTGGAAGACTGGAGTAATGGCATAAAAGATTCTCCCGATTATGTGTTTGGATTGATGGACGGGCTGAAAGATTGTGGAATAAAGCGTTTCATGTTACCGGATACACTGGGTATCCTCAATCCGTTGCAGGTTATCGAATATATGCGGAAGATGAAAAAGCGTTATCCCGATTTGCATTTCGATTTTCATGCACACAACGATTATGATTTGGCTGTAAGTAATGTGCTGGCAGCTGTTCTGAGTGGAGTGAAAGGATTGCATACCACCATCAACGGTTTGGGTGAGCGCGCGGGTAATGCACCGCTGGCCAGTGTACAGGCTATCTTGAAAGACCACTTCCATGCTATAACCAATATCGATGAAAGTCGCCTGAATGTAGTCAGCCGTATGGTAGAGTCTTATTCGGGAGTAACTATTCCTGCCAACAAGCCGATTGTAGGCGACAGCGTATTTACTCAGGTGGCCGGAGTACATGCTGATGGCGATAACAAGAATAACTTGTATTGCAACGACCTGCTTCCTGAACGTTTTGGCAGAATACGTGAGTATGCGTTGGGTAAGAATTCCGGTAAAGCAAATATACGGAAGAACCTGGAGAGCCTGGGACTGGAGCTGGATGAAGAGTCGATGAAGAAGGTAACCGACCGTATCATCGAGCTGGGTGACCGTAAGGAACAGGTTACGCAGGAAGATTTGCCTTACATCATATCCGATGTGCTGAAACACGATACCACAACCAATAAGGTGAAACTGTTGAGCTATTTTGTCACTTTGGCAAAAGGACTCAAGCCTATGGCTACACTGAGCATCGAGATAGATGGAAAGGTATATCAGGAAAGCTCTTCCGGCGACGGACAGTACGATGCCTTTGTGCGTGCGTTACGAAAAATTTACAAAGGTATACTGGGACGTACCTTCCCTATGCTCGTGAATTATGCGGTGACTATTCCTCCCGGCGGACGTACGGACGCCTTTGTGCAGACAGTCATTACATGGAATTACGGGGACAGAGAATTCCGTACCCGCGGCTTTGATGCTGACCAGACGGAGGCAGCCATCAAGGCAACGATAAAAATGCTTAACATTATAGAAGAATAAAATAAATACTAAAACTATGGATTTTAAAATAGCTGTATTGGCTGGCGACGGAATCGGTCCTGAAATCTCTGTTCAGGGAGTAGATGTAATGTCGGCTGTATGTGAGAAATTTGGTCATAAAGTAAGCTACGAATATGCGCTTTGCGGTGCGGATGCTATCGATAAGGTAGGTGACCCGTTCCCGGAAGCAACCTACGAAGTATGTAAGAATGCCGATGCTGTATTGTTCTCGGCTGTAGGCGATCCTAAATTTGACAACGATCCGACTGCGAAGGTTCGTCCGGAACAGGGATTGCTCGCCATGCGTAAGAAACTGGGATTGTTTGCCAATATCCGTCCGGTTCAGACTTTCAAATGCTTGTTGCATAAGTCACCTTTGCGCGCCGAACTGGTAGAAGGTGCCGATTTTCTCTGCATCCGTGAACTGACCGGTGGTATGTATTTCGGAGAAAAATATCAGGACAACGACAAGGCTTACGATACCAACATGTATACTCGTCCTGAAATCGAACGAATCCTGAAGGTTGGTTTCGAATATGCCATGAAACGCCGCAAGCATCTGACGGTAGTCGACAAGGCAAACGTACTGGCATCTTCTCGTCTGTGGCGTCAGATTGCTCAGGAAATGGCTCCTTCTTATCCGGAGGTAACTACTGACTATATGTTTGTAGACAACGCTGCCATGCGTATGATTCAGGAACCTACTTTCTTCGATGTAATGGTTACAGAGAACACATTCGGAGATATCCTGACCGACGAAGGCTCTTGCATCAGCGGTTCTATGGGATTGCTGCCTTCGGCTTCTACTGGTGAAAGCACTCCGGTATTTGAACCTATCCACGGATCATGGCCGCAGGCTAAGGGATTGAACATCGCCAATCCGCTGGCACAGATTCTGTCCGTAGCCATGTTGTTCGAGTATTTTGACCTGAAAGAAGAAGGTGCGTTGATTCGTAAGGCAGTCGATGCGTCGCTCGACGCATATGTGCGTACTCCCGAAATTCAGGTAGAAGGTAAGCCTAAATATGGAACAAAGGAAGTAGGTGCATGGATTGTTGACTATATCAAAAAGGCATGATACATTCTTACTGCTGAATTTGAGTGATAATAACCAAAAGACCGTTGTTGCATGTCTTGCAGCAACGGTCTTTTGGTTACGGGGGTATAATGACTTCTTCTGCTGTTACAGAAGAATATGCAGGCCGGTTACTTTCAATGCCCGTTGAAATCAGAATTTCTTTGTACGGATATGGCAGTAAGGTTCTCCTCCCGTCTTGTCATAATAGTGCTGATGATACTCTTCTCCCTCCCAGAAAGTTGTAGCAGGAGTAAGTTTGGTATTCACCACATATCCTTTTTCACGGAGTAGTGCAATGACCGCTTCGGCTTCTTGTTTCTGCTTTTCATTCAGATAAAATATCTCGCTGCGGTATTGCGGTCCGATGTCGGGACCCTGCCCGTCGGTTTGTGCCGGATCGTGAATCTCGAAAAAGAGCTTGCACAGTTCTGTGAACGATGTTTGTTCGGCATCAAATTCCACCAGCGTGGCTTCGGCATGTCCGGTGGTATGTGCCTTTACTTCTTCGTAGGCGGGATGTTCTTTATGTCCTCCGATGTAACCTACAGTGGAGCGTACCACCCCTTTAGCATGTTCGAACTGGTATTGTGCTCCCCAAAAACACCCGCAGGCGAATATGGCTTTTTCTATTTTCATGATGGTTTCTGTTTAAATGATTGTTCAAACTTACAAAAACTTTTTAATATACACTTATCCCCACGGATTATTCCATTACCTTTGCTTGCAGATTTAATTAAAATTGTGTCTGGATGAAAAGAATATTTCTATGTTTGATATGCGTTCTCTCGTTGGCAGCCGGTCGCGCGCAGTCGTACAACGAGCTGGTGGAAAAAGCTATGGACTATACATTTAAAGATAGCCTGCAGCAAGCCGAGCAACTGTTTCGCGAAGCTTTGCGGCTTGACCCTTACAATGCCCGAAATGCTTTGCTCTTTTCCAACCTGGGAACTGTACTGAAACGTCAGGGCAAGATAGACGAAGCAATAGAATCGTATACCATGGCATTGAACATTACTCCCTATGCTACAGCTATCCTGTTGAATCGTGCGACTCTTTATATGGAGAAAAACCTGACCGAGAAGGCTTACTTGGACTACTGTAACGTAATCGATTTGTTGCCGAACGATAAGGAAGCCCGTTTGTTTCGTGCTTATATTTATATGAAACGACGCCAGTATAAAGAGGCTCGTATCGACTATAATGTAATATTAGGTGTAGATGCCAAGCACAAGGCTGCTCGTCTGGGACTGGCTATGCTGGACCAGAAAGAAGGAAGATATATAGCTGCGCGAAATGGAATGGATTTGCTGATAGAGGATTATCCGAAGGATGCTTCTTTATATAAAATGCGCGCTAATCTGGAGCTGGAGCAGAACTTGCCCGATGCCGCTTTGCTTGATTTGGAAGAGGCTTTGAAACTTGATAGCCGGGATGCCGATGCATATGTAGTAATGGGAGATATTTATTTACAAATGGAAAAGAAGCATGAGGCAAGTGAAGCTTATGAGAAAGCAGTTTCACTGGGTATTCCTCGACTGGAACTGATGGAAAAAATAAAGAAATGCAAGTAATTGACTGATAAGTGTTTAAATCTCTGCTGAAAATCATTACAAATTTAAAAAAAAAGATGCTGAGGTTTTGGGTAAAACGTCGGCACATTTTTTTTAAACGTGCCGACGTTTTATTGAAAATGACTGCTTGTTTTCTTTATGAATGGCGGGAAAGGTAAAAACGGTGCTTGAAAGCCTTGGATCAAGCACCGTTTTGTCTGTTTATATTCGGTAAAAATAGTTGACTGTGTTCCTCTTTTCTATCTGACGAATTTCCGAATCACTTCGATAAAATCCTTACCATATTTATCCCTCTTGTATTCGCCGATACCGCTGATTTCTCCGAAGGCTTCTATCGTAGTCGGGCGTGATGAGGCAAGCAGGTGAAGTGTCTTGTCGGAAAGCACGATATAAGCCGGTATCGCCTGCTGGTCGGCAAGTTTTTTTCGCAGTGCACGGAGCTCTTCGAACAATTGTTCGTCTTCGTTTTCGAACACCATTGGAGTAGGGAACAAAACATCGTTCGGGGCAGTCTGTTTACGTCTTTTTCCTGTTGCCTTCTCCGTGTAATCTTCACGTTTGATGACAACCAGCAAAGCACGTTCGTGTCCGAATAATACTTTTCGTCCGGCTTCGGTTATTTTCAGGTGATTCTTTTCGTTGTACGCCACTTCAAAGTAGCCTAAGTTCAGCATTTGCAGCAGGTAGTCCTGCCAGTCGCGAGCCGGAATATCCCGTCCGGCACCGTAAGTTTTCAGCTTGTCGTAGCCCCGTTCGATGATTTCCTGCGTAGCAGCTCCCTTCAGTATATCTATCAGCGTATTGGTAGCTACCTGCTGGTCGGCGCGTGCGATGGCACTCAGCGCCTTTTGTACGATAATGGTACCGTCGAACCGTTCGGGAGGATTGCGGCACACGTCGCAGTTTCCACAGTCGTGATCCATTGTTTCACCGAAATAGTTCAGCAGAATCCGCCGGCGACAGATATCCGCTTCGGCATATTGCTGCATACGGTTCAGCTTTTCCATATTGATTTCCTGCTGATTGCTTTCGGCTGCAAACTTCGAGAGCAATACGATGTCGCCGAAAGAATAAAACAGCAGCGTGTCGCTGGGAAGTCCGTCACGTCCCGCACGACCGATTTCCTGATAAAAACTTTCAATACTTTTGGGCAGGTTGTAATGAATTACCCAACGCACATTCGACTTGTCTATTCCCATTCCGAAAGCAATCGTTGCACAAACCACCTGCACACGATCGTTGATGAAATCATCTTGTGCTGCCTCGCGTGCCGCCGTGCTGAGTCCGGCATGGTAGACTGCTGTCGAAATGCCATGCTCCTCCAGCATTTCCGCCACCTTTTCTGTCTTGTTGCGGCTCATGCAGTAGATAATTCCACTTTCTCCGCGATGCCGCGCGATGAAATCGAAAATGGTACGCATCTTTTCTTTTTGCTGATAACCGCGTTTCACGTCCAGACTCAGGTTGGGGCGGTCGAAAGAAGAAATGAAAACTTTCGGGTCTTTCATGTCCAACTGCTTAATGATATCCTGCCGTGTAATTTTGTCGGCTGTAGCAGTCAGCGCCACCACCGGAACATCGGGAAACTGCTGCCGGAGAACTTTCAGTTGGGTATATTCCGGACGGAAGTCGTGTCCCCATTGCGAGATGCAGTGCGCTTCGTCGATAGCAAACAGAGAAATACGGATATCTTTCAGCAGAAAGTTTATTTCGGTCATGAGCCTTTCGGGCGATATATAGAGCAGTTTGACTCTTCCCTGTCTGCACTCAAACCGGATATTGGCATCAGCTGTTTCATCGTTTGTACTGTTCAGTGCACGGGCAATGATACCATTCGCCTGCAAGCTCTCCACCTGATCCTTCATCAGTGATATCAGAGGAGAAACTACAATGGCAGTTCCTTCCATGAGCAATGCCGGAAGCTGGTAGCATATTGATTTGCCTCCTCCGGTGGGCATAAGTACAAGTGTATCTTTCTTATTTAAGATTTGAGTAATGATTTCTTCCTGTAGCGGTCGGAATTGGGTATATCCGAAGTATGATTTCAGCGTTTTCAGTACCATTTTCTATATTTATGTAATTGGCGGCAAAGATAGCTCAATCTTTTAAAATATCGTTTATCTTTTATTTGTAGGCTGTTCCAAATGTGAAAAAATGATATAACGCAAAAATAAGCTCGTATTTCTGTTGTAAAATACAAAAACTCTTAGCAATTTTGTATAATTATAGTATTTTAAAGCGTAGAAACAACCATTATCTAAATAAAAAGACAGATGAGAGAAGAGGACAAATTAATGACCGAATATGGTCGGGTTTCAGAGAAAAGGCCCTATAATCTTCGGGAGAGGAAGATAAAGGATGCGCCTTACCGTAACATGATCCGCGCCGAGCTTGCGGATGAATTGTATGATAAAATTATGAACATTATTGTTCTTCAAAAGAAGTACAAGGATCCTAATTACTCGGCAAAAGACCTTGCGAAAGAGCTTAAAACTAACACCCGTTACTTGTCGGCTGTCATCAATTCCCGTTTCGGAATGAACTATTCATGCCTGGTAAATGAGTATCGGATTAAAGACGCTTTACACATGCTGATAGACAAGCGTTACGCAGAGAAAAATGTGGAAGAAATCAGTACGATGGTAGGTTTTGCTAATCGACAATCGTTCTATGCTGCATTTTACAAGAATGTAGGTGAAACACCGAATAATTATAGAAGGCGAAAGCTGGAAAACAATAGATAACAACTAGAACAAACGAAGACTTAGCAATAATAAAATAACGGGATGTCATTCCAGACGGAAGAAAGGGGTACAGGCAAGGCTTTTTTCTGACTACTCTTTCTTTGCGCTTGGAATGACATTTAGTTTAAGGCTTTTTTATTAGATAATGGATGTTTATATATAAAGAAAAAAGAGATATGTCAGAAAATTCGTTTTCATACACTGTAGAACAGTTTGCCGATTTGCAGATATTGCGTTATCGGGTTCCCGGATTCGAGCAGTTGTCGTTACGCCGCAAACAGCTGGTGTATTATCTTTCGCAGGCTGCTCTGGAAGGAAGAGATATCTTGTTTGATCAGAATGGTAAGTTTAATTTGCAAATACGCCGTTTGCTGGAGGCTGTTTATACTTCTTTTAAAGGTGACCGGACGACTGAACAGTTTCGTGCGCTGGAAGTCTATTTGAAACGCGTATGGTTTTCGAACGGAATTCATCATCATTATGCGTGCGACAAGTTCGTGCCGGCGTTTACGGCAGCATATCTGGAAGAGGTAATCAAGTCGTTGCCTGAAGAGGTGCTTCCCCTTGAAGAGGGAGAAACGCGTCAGGCCATGTGCGATAAGTTGTTTCCGGTAATCTTTGATCCCTCTGTCATGTCCAAACGTGTGAATCAGGCTGATGGAGAGGATTTGGTACAGACTTCGGCTGCCAACTACTACGAGGAAGTCACCCAGCAGGAAGCTGAAGATTTTTATGCCGCTCAGAAGAAGGCAGATGATCCGGAACCGGTAATGTATGGCATGAACAGCCGGCTGGTAAAAAAGGACGGCCGTGTATATGAGCAGGTCTGGAAGGTTGGGGGCATGTATTCTGCTGCTATTGAGAAAATCATAGTGTGGCTGGAAAAAGCAGAAGCTGTAGCCGAAAACGACGCACAGCGTGAGGTTATTCGTCTGCTTGTGGAATTTTATCGTACCGGCGACCTGAAGGTGTTCGACGCATATTCCATAGCATGGCTTAAAGATACTGGTTCGCTGGTAGATTTTGTCAATGGTTTCATCGAAAGCTATGGAGATCCGCTGGGCATGAAAGCCAGTTGGGAGTCGATAGTCAACTTTAAGGACATGGAGGCTACTCACCGCACGGAAACCATCAGCAGTAATGCACAATGGTTCGAAGACCATTCGCCGGTTGATGCACGTTTCAAAAAAGAAGAGGTGAAAGGTGTTTCGGCAAAAGTAATTACGGCAGCTATTCTGGCGGGCGATTTATATCCGTCGACCGCTATCGGAATTAATCTCCCTAACTCAAACTGGATTCGTAGCGTACATGGGTCGAAGTCGGTTACTATCGGCAATTTGACAGATGCCTATAACAAGGCTGCCCGTGGAAACGGTTTCCGTGAAGAGTTTGTATATAGTGACACGGAACGTCTGTTGCTGGAGAAATACGCCGACATAACCGATGACCTGCATACCGACTTGCATGAATGTCTGGGGCATGGTTCGGGTAAATTGCTTCCGGGCGTAGATCCTGATGCACTGAAAGCACATGGCTCGACAATAGAAGAAGCACGTGCCGATTTGTTCGGACTGTATTACTTGCCTGATGCCAAGATGGTAGAGCTGGGGCTTGTACCTGATGCTGAGGCATACAAAGCTGAATATTATTCGTATATGATGAACGGGCTGATGACACAGCTTGTACGCATAGAACCGGGATGTACGGTAGAAGAGGCGCACATGCGTAACCGCCAACTGATTGCTCGCTGGGCTTTGGAACATGGAAAGGCTGAGCATGTAGTGGAGATGGTTGTACGCGACGGCAAGACTTATGTACGTATCAACGATTATGCCAAGTTGCGTTTGCTGTTTGGTGAGCTGTTGGCCGAGATACAGCGTATCAAGAGTGAGGGCGATTATGAAGCGGCACGCCAGCTTGTAGAAAAGTATGGCGTACAAGTTGATCCGGTATTGCATGCCGAAGTGTTGCAACGTTACCGCAGCTTGCATCTGGCTCCTTATAAAGGCTTCTTGAATCCGGTTTACACGCCGCAGACAGATGCCGAAGGAAATATTGTAGACGTACATATTTCTTATACGGAAGGATATGCCGAGCAGATGCTCCGTTATAGCCGGGATTATTCTAATTTATAATTATCTTCCTGTAGCAAGAGATTGTTCCTGAGAGAAGTCTTTTGTTACAGGATTTATCGTTTTTTATCATGGACAATATACACGAAGTTATTAGAGATATCAAATCGAAGTTCCGCCTTTTTATGAATGGCATGATATCGCAGAGTATGCGCGAGAAGGGGATGGGGTACAAACTCAATTTCGGCATCGAATATCCGCGTATAAAAGAGATAGCTGCCGAATATGAGCCGAATCATGAACTGGCTCAGGCATTGTGGAAAGAAAATATCAGAGAATGTAAGATTATGGCAGGGCTGCTTCAGCCTGTCGAAACGTTTTATCCTGAGATAGCCGATATTTGGATTGAAGGAATGGATTATCCGGAACTGGCAGAGTATACGGTCATGAATCTTTTCCAGCGTTTGCCTTACGCTTCGGAAGTAGTGTTCCGCTGGATGGCAGACGAACGGGAAATGTTTCAGTTGTGTGGCTTTCTGCTGATGGCGCGTTTGTTGATGAAGGGTGAAAAGTTGAACGAACGTGCAGAAGCGGAGTTTCTCGACCAGGCTTATACAGCGATAGAAGGCAACTGTACATCGGTGCAGAAGGCTGCTGCGGTTGCATTGCGTAAGTTTGCACACCAGTCGCGGGAAAGCAAAAAAGTTGTAAGCAAACAGCTCGGACTTTGGATGAAATCGGAAAATCAGACAGTACGTGCACTGGCAGAAGAGATAAAAGCTGATATGGAATACTGACGTTTAGACGACTTGAAATAAAGAAATTTTTCTTTTATTGATTTTCTAAATTACACAAAAAAGATTAACTTTGAACCCTGAACGAATTACCGGATGGAAGAGAATATAAAAGATAAGGCAAAACAGATTCTGACGGATTATCTTCAGAAGAACGGGCATCGGAAGACACCCGAGCGTTATGCTATACTCGACACTATCTATACCATAAAAGGACATTTCGATATAGATATGCTGTATTCTTATATGGCTGAGAAAGAGAAATTCCGTGTAAGTCGTGCTACTCTTTATAACACAATCATACTCTTGATTGATGCCGGACTGGTTATCAAGCACCAGTTTGGCAATACTTCGCAGTACGAGCGTTCGTATAACAATGAAACCCACCATCACATGATATGTACTTCGTGCGGAAAAGTTTCCGAATTCGAAGATGAAGCTTTGAAACAGGCTATAGCCGAAACCAAACTGAAAGGTTTTCATGCTTCGCACTACTCCTTATATATATATGGACTGTGCAATAAATGTATGGCGGCTAAACGTAAGAAAAGTAAATAAACTTATTATAAAAGTTGGAAATCATGAAAGTAGATGTATTGCTAGGTTTACAATGGGGCGACGAAGGAAAAGGAAAAGTAGTCGATGTATTGACTCCGCGCTATGATGTTGTTGCTCGTTTTCAGGGAGGACCGAATGCTGGTCATACTCTGGAATTTGAAGGTCAGAAATATGTACTCCGCTCTATTCCTTCGGGAATATTTCAGGGAGATAAAGTTAATATTATCGGAAACGGTGTGGTACTCGATCCGGCTTTGTTCAAAGCTGAGGCTGAAGCTTTGGAAGCAAGCGGTCATCCGTTGAAGGAGCGCCTGCACATTTCCAAAAAGGCTCATCTGATTTTGCCTACTCACCGTATTCTGGATGCTGCTTACGAAGCTGCAAAAGGTGCTTCGAAAGTAGGTACTACCGGTAAGGGTATCGGTCCGACTTATACTGATAAGGTAAGCCGTAACGGTCTTCGCGTAGGCGATATTCTGCATAACTTTGAAGAAAAATATGCAGCTGCTAAGGCACGTCACGAAAAGATTCTGAAGAGTCTGAATTATGAATACGATATCACTGAACTGGAAAAACAGTGGATGGAAGGTATCGAATACTTGCGTCAGTTCCCGCTGGTAGACAGCGAACATGAAATCAATAACCTGTTGAAGGAAGGCAAGAGTGTGTTGTGTGAAGGTGCTCAGGGTACTATGCTGGATGTAGATTTTGGTTCGTATCCGTTTGTAACTTCTTCTAATACGATTTGTGCTGGTGCTTGTACAGGCCTGGGACTTGGTCCTAACAAAATTGGTGAAGTATATGGTATTATGAAAGCTTACTGTACACGTGTTGGTTCAGGTCCTTTCCCGACAGAATTGTTCGATGAAACGGGTAAGACTATCCGTGATTTGGGACATGAATACGGTGCAGTAACCGGTCGTGAACGTCGTTGCGGTTGGGTTGACTTGGTTGCTCTGCGTTATGCTATCATGATAAACGGTGTAACTCAGCTTATCCTGATGAAGAGTGACGTACTTGATGGTTTCGATACTGTTAAGGCTTGTGTGGCTTACAAGGTAAACGGTGAGGAAATAGATTACTTCCCGTTCGACATAACTGAAGGTGTAGAACCTGTTTATGTAGAATTGCCGGGTTGGAAGACAGACATGACGAAGATGACAAGTGAAGATGAGTTCCCGGAAGAATTTAATGCATACATTTCATTCCTCGAAGAACAGCTTGGTACTCCTATCAAGATTGTATCTGTAGGTCCGGACCGTGAACAGACTATCGAACGTTATACCGAAGAATAATTAGTGAACATATATTTGTTCCCGCAGATAGGAAAAAGATTCCGCAAGTAGAATGCTGCTTGTGGAATCTTTTTTGTTTGATACTTTCCTAATAAAGTAAACATACACAATATCGTTGTGGAGCATGGAGGGTGATGGTAGACGACTTGCCGGATGTAATCTTTCCTTTCTCAAGTATTTTTCCGCTTGTCGGGTCTATCCATGCTATTTTATATTTTTGTCTTTTGTCATGTTGTAGGTCGAAGGTTACTTCTTGCCGGAAACAATAAGCAATGTATCCTTTGCCGGTCTTTCCCATTACCCACTGGTGCTGGTTGTGCGTCTGGAATTCAATCGGTTCAAAATCGGAAGCAAGTTCGTAAACAGGTATTCCGTCTACAGGAGGCACTTTGGCAAGAGAACCACCTGCCATGAATATGGCCCAGTTAGCAGCATTTCCTTCTATATTCCGCGGCATAAGGCCATTGTATGTTACAGCTTTTTCCGGATAACGGGAACGGTATTCTCGTACAGCCCGATAGATGCTTTCGCATGATGTGTTTCCGGGATTGATGAGGCGGGCCCACTGGCGAGGTGCCAGACTGCATCCGCCTTGCGGTTCGTAAGTAGTTCCGTCGTTGCGATAATGCCATTGCCGGATATCGATGATATTGACCAGCGGTCTGTACTTGCTGTCTTGCAGGATGGAGTCTTGTACATCTTTGGTTGCTGTCAGAGCAATAAGCTGATGGTTGGGGCAGGAGCTGACTGTTTCCAGCCAAAAACGGGTAAAGTGTAATGGTCCGGTATACTCCATTCCCAAACTGTGTATCACTCCGTTGTTGTCATGGAACGTATTTACGCTTTGCCGAATAAACAGTTCGTGGTATTTCTTGATGACGGGGCGGGAGATGTCATAAAACTGTTCTGCCATGTATACACGCTTGTCGCCGGCAAACAATGTCTTTTCAGGGAATCCCACTCCGTTGATATTGTTTGCCGAACGCCAAGGATAGTCGCACCAGTGCGCTCCTTCTTCTATGATATTATGTTGGTTGTAATGGTCGTGCCATAATAGCAAGCCTTTATGGTCGGCTGCATTGACAAACTGTTTGAGTCTGTACCAGTACCAGGGATTGAATTTAGTTAAATCGTATTTACTGAGCCGGTCTTGTGCTTCTCCTTGTCCACTCCGGCTATAGGGATATTCATTGAAAGGAGCCCATACTTCCGAGTCGGCTTGCATGTTTCGTTCGTGGTCATTGCGTCGGCGTTCGTACCACAGTCCTGTACGGTGATGAAGTACATGACTTCCTGATGTTTCCAGTAATTGTGCAATACTGTCGGGTTCTTCAGTATATCCTCGTCCGGTTCTTCCCGGATAAAAAAGTGTAAGTGAGCCTGTACCTTGCCATCCGGTTGTTCCCGGTTCTGATTTGCCGGGATACGTGCCCCGTGTCATAATCTGGTTGCCTCGGACAATCCATCCGTTTTTGATGGCAAGAGGAGCCGATTCTGTTATAGTTCGCTTATTTATTCGTTTGTTCTTTATTTGTGATATTTCGGGAATATGGTTTATGTTGCAGGTTATCGGGTAAGATATCATCATGCTGTCTATCCACTGGTCCATGCGGATGTCTGGCTGAAGTGATGCTTTCGACATTTGAGCTGCATATGCCACAGTAGGTTTAGCTGTTTCGAGTGTGTGGTATACATATATTTTCTTTGTTTCGGTTTCCTGACTTTTACCAGTTCGTTCTTCCAGTTGAGCATAAAATATGCTTTCCGGTTTGATGAATGTATGTGAAAGCTGGTAATATCCGTTTCCGTAAGGCTGTGTCCACATACCGTATGCCCAGTTATGTGCGGTGGGAGGGGTGACACAATGCGTCTGCGAAGCACGTCCTTGCCATAAAAGAGAGTTTGCAGCAGTCCATCCGGCACCCTGATCTGCCATATCACGATAACCGTATTCCAGTATTCCTCCCGATACGGTCATTTTATCCATAAGAATACCATTCGAAAAACCTCCGGCAGAACCGCTGAAGCTGTAAGGACATTCCGAATGGCATTGTACAAATGCATTGGGCCCGGGAACTCCTTTTCCCACGCTGAAATCCCGATATCCGTTTTCTGAATAGCAGCGTTGGAAAAGCGTTAATTGTCCAAGAGTATGAAATGCATATCTTCTATGGTTGGCTATTTCCGAAATCGGTGCAAGATATTTGCAGTCTTCTACTGTTATCTGACTGCTTCCTTCCAGCAGCATAACTGCAGAGCCTGCAAAATGTCGAGCTTCTATTCTTCTTACCCAGCCATTCTGTATATGATTGAAGGTTACTGCTTGCCATCGATGATTTTCATCCTTGGTATTCTGTTTGTCAAAATCGGATATGCAGCATAAGTTTTCTATACCTATATTATATATACGCCCCTTCCATTGTAGGGGAACGATATATCCTCCTCCGTATTGGGGATCAAGGCTCATGGTAATAGGAACATCTATCTTTATTCCTTTTTCGGTAATCTGAATAATGTTGCGTTCCCATTTCATCGTGTATTGTCCGGGTTGCCATTTGGAAAAGTTGTATTCCTGCTGGTTACCAAGTTGGTCTGTCCCTATTTCCTTTAACCACTCTGATGTACAAGGACGTACTATTTGTATTTTGTCGCCGACTTTTAGATGGCTGTAAGTGCTGTCCAGTGGAATAAAGGTTGCATTGACCGGTACATATTCATCTTTGATTTTCAGTTTTTCCGAAGCCGTTGCATTGTTGTATCCCAAAACGCGTATTAGTTCGTTCTTGGTGAAGCCTTTTGCCCGTAGAATGGTACCTCCTGACGTATGACATCCGCTGCCTCGTAAGACCACTCCACTTGTACGTATCAGTAGTTGTCCTTCTATATTGTATGTGCCGGGCAATAATTGTACGGCGCCCCGGAAGTTGTTTGCTTGCAGGGGAAGTGAGCTGACATAGTCTATGGCATCTTGTATAAGTTGAGTGGCATCTCCTTCTGTTGGATTGACATATACTTTGGCTTCGATATAAGGAATAGGATATTCGGAACGCCGGTAGCCGCAAAAAGAAAAATCGGGAACACGGTCGCCATTGGGGTAAGCGTAGTAAATCAGTTTGCCGTCTTCGGTGATATGAATAGGCATTCCGGGGGTCGTCTTAAAATGAGCATTTGAAGAATGACAGATGCATATACCTGCCGAGATCCAAAGAATTTTTTTTATCGTGTCTTTCATAAATGTGATATAATGTTTGATTTGTGTGGGCAAATGTATGAAATAAAAGGAAATAAATGCTACCTTTGCCTGCACTTTGTAAAGTTGGAGCGAATATATGATTTCTATTGAAGGACTGAAAGTTGAGTTTGGAGTTACTCCTTTGTTCGAGGATGTTTCGTTTGTCATTAATAAGAAAGACCGTATAGCACTGGTCGGTAAGAATGGTGCCGGTAAGTCGACTATGCTGAAGATTCTGGCTGGATTGCAGAAGCCTACAGAGGGAAGTGTAGCGGTGCAAAGAGGTGTGACTATTGGCTATTTGCCTCAGGTTATGATTCTAAGTGACACGCGTACCGTTATGGCGGAAGCGGAAATGGCGTTCGAACATATATTTGAGCTGCAAGACAGGCTGGCTAAGATGAACCAAGAATTGGCTGACCGTACGGATTACGATTCGGAGAGCTATCATGAACTGATAGAACGCTTTACGCACGATAACGAACGCTTCCTGATGATGGGAGGAACTAACTATCGGGCGGAAATAGAACGTACACTCGTCGGTTTGGGATTCAGCCGTTCCGATTTTGACCGTCCAACCAGTGAGTTCAGCGGTGGATGGCGTATGCGTATTGAGTTGGCAAAGCTATTGTTGCGTCGTCCTGATGTGCTGTTGTTGGACGAGCCGACCAACCATTTGGATATTGAGAGTATTCAGTGGCTGGAGAATTTTTTGAAAATGAGTCCCGGAGCTGTTGTACTGGTAAGCCACGACCGTGCTTTTATCAATAATGTGACTAATCGTACGATAGAAATATCGTGTGGACATATCTATGATTATAAAGTTCCTTACGATGAGTTTGTCGTACTTCGTAAAGAACGTCGTGAACAGCAGTTGCGTGCTTATGAAAATCAGCAGAAAGAGATAAAAGATACAGAAGACTTTATTGAACGTTTCCGTTATAAGGCAACAAAGGCTGTACAGGTTCAAAGTCGTATCAAACAATTGGAGAAGATTGTTCCAATTGAAATAGATGAGGAAGATAATTCAGCTCTTCGTCTGAAGTTTCCTCCTGCCATGCGTTCCGGAAATTATCCGGTAATCTGTGAGGGCCTCCGAAAAGCCTATGGTGATCATGTAGTGTTTCACGATGTAACACTGACTATTAACCGAGGAGAGAAGGTTGCTTTTGTAGGAAAGAATGGTGAAGGTAAGTCTACTTTGGTAAAGTGTATTATGGATGAGATTCCTTATGAAGGTAAGCTGGTTATCGGTCATAATGTACAGATAGGCTATTTTGCACAAAATCAGGCGCAGTTGCTCGATGAGAATCTGACAGTGTTTGATACGATTGATTCTGTAGCCAAAGGAGATATTCGGTTGAAAATACGTGACATACTCGGTGCGTTTATGTTCGGTGGTGAGGCTTCCGATAAGAAAGTAAAAGTTCTTTCGGGAGGTGAACGGAGCCGTTTGGCTATGATTAAGCTGTTGCTGGAACCGGTGAATCTGCTGATACTGGATGAGCCTACCAATCATTTGGATATGCGTTCCAAGGATGTACTGAAGGAAGCTATCCGTGAATTTGATGGAACGGTTATTGTTGTTTCTCACGACCGTGAGTTTCTGGACGGACTGGTAACGAAGGTTTATGAATTTGGCGGAGGTGTTGTGAAGGAACATATCGGAGGTATTTATGATTTCTTGCAAAAAAAGAAAATGGAAAGCCTCAATGAACTGCAACTATCTCAGTCGCCTACGACTGCTCAGTCGGTCAAGAAGGAAGAAACAGCGGCACAGGCCAGTGAGAGTAAATTGTCGTACGAAGCTCAGAAGGAGCAGAATAAGAAAATCCGTAAGCTTGAGAAACAGGTTTCCGATTGTGAAGCTCTTATAGAGCGTCTGGAAAAGGAAGTGGCAGCACTGGAAATGCAGATGGCTACGCCTGAAGGAGCATCCGACATGAAATTGTACGAACAGCATCAGCAACTTAAAAAACAGATTTCGGATGCTGAAGAAGAGTGGGAGAGTGTTTCCCTGGAACTGGAAGAACTTAAAAATTGAAAGACTAATTATAAATGCTTATGAAAACAAAACATTTTGCTGCTGTGGCAGTGCTCGTTGCTGCTGCCATGACAAGTTGCGCCGGACAAAAGGAGGCTAAAAGCACTTCTGGCATTGACTTGGCAAATCTTGATACTACAGTTTCTGCAAGTCAGGATTTCTATCATTATGCGTGTGGTGGCTGGATGAAAAATCATCCTCTGACAGCTGAATATTCTCGCTATGGCACATTCGAAGTACTGATTGAAAATAATCGCAAGCAGTTGCAGGAGCTTATTGAGGGCTTGGCTTCCAAACAAAATGAACAGGGAACATTGGCTCAGAAGATTGGTGATGTATACAATCTGGCAATGGATAGCGTGACTCTGAACAAGGAGGGTATGAATCCGATTAAGCCGGAACTGGATAAGATTGCTGCTCTGAAAGACCGGAAGGAAATTGTTCCGATGATGGTAGAGCTGTTGAACTGTGGTATCGGTACTTATTTTTCAAGTTTTGTTTATGCCGATCCGAAGAACAGTGATGTAAATATGTTCCAGATAAGCCAAGGTGGATTTAATTTGGGTGAAAAGGAATATTATCTTGATAACGATAGTGCAACTGTCAATGTGCGTGAAAATTATAAGAAATACATTTCTAAGCTCTTTACTTTGGCAGGTTTCTCTGAAGCTGAGGCTCAGCAGAAAATGGCAGATGTAATGGAAATAGAAACTTCTATCGCTAAAGAAGCTTTCAGTGCTGTACAGCAGCGTGATCCGGAAGCTAACTATCATAAGATGTCTTACGCTGATTTAAAGAAGACGTTTGCAGGTATCGACTGGGATGCTTATTTGAAGGGTTTAGGCATTAAGGAAGTTACTGAACTGAATGTAATGCAGATAGAACCTCTGAAAGAAGTTGAAAAACTGATTAATACATTGCCTGTATCTAAGCATATCTCTTATTTGCAGTATAATTTGCTGGATGCTGCTGCTCCTTATCTGAGTGATGATTTTGTATCTGCTCGTTTTGATTTCTATGGTAAGGTGTTGTCTGGACGTCAGCAAAATTCTCCTCGCTGGAAACGTGCTGTCAGTGCTGTAGAAAATATGTTGGGTGAGGCTGTAGGACAAATGTATGTAGAAAAGTATTTCCCTGCAGCAGCCAAAGAACGTATGGTTAAGCTGGTAAAGAATTTGCAGGAAGCTCTTGGAGAACGTATTCAGGCTCAGGAATGGATGAGCGACAGCACCAAGATGGTTGCTCAGGAAAAACTGGCTGCTTTCCATGTAAAAGTGGGATATCCTGATAAATGGAAAGATTATTCAAATCTGGAAATCAAGAAGGATTCTTACTGGGCTAACGCTTGCCGTGCTAACAAATGGGGACTGGATGATATGTACAGCCGTCTTGGCAAGCCAGTCGACAAGGATGAATGGCTGATGACACCTCAGACTGTAAATGCTTATTATAATCCTTCTACAAATGAAATTTGTTTCCCTGCCGGAATTCTGCAATATCCGTTCTTCGATATGAATGCTGATGATGCATTCAATTATGGTGCTATCGGTGTGGTTATCGGTCATGAAATGACTCACGGGTTCGATGACCAAGGTCGTCAGTACGATAAGAACGGTAACTTGACCGACTGGTGGGCTAAAGGAGATGCAGAACGCTTTGATGCTCGTGCAAAAGTGATGGTTGATTTCTTCAATAACATCGAAGTATTGCCGGGACTGAAAGCAAATGGTGAATTGACATTAGGTGAGAATCTTGCGGACCATGGAGGTCTGAATGTTTCATTCCTCGCATTCCAGCATGCCATGAAGGAAAATCCTCTGGGCGATATTGATGGATTTACTCCGGAACAGCGTTTCTTCTTGGCTTATGCTACAGTATGGGCTGCCAATATTCGTGATGAGGAAATTCGTTCTCGTACAAAGTCGGATCCTCACTCTTTGGGTGAATGGCGTGTAAACGGTGCTCTGCCTCATATTCAGGCTTGGTACGATGCTTTCCATATCACTCCGGAAAGTCCGATGTACATTGCACCTGAAAAACGTGTAAATATTTGGTGATGTAGTATTTTTCCATGTCTTTAGAAGGTCATGCTTTGGCAACTGTTTAGTTCGCTGCGGCGTGACCTTTTTTATTGTTTCGTTGGGATGTTGGCGAAAAGAAGCATCGAAGCAGATGTTTTCTGTCTAAAAACATAGTTTAGTAACACGAATGAATTTGTTGCATTTCTGCTCATTAATTTCTAATTTGCGCATCACTATGTAAGAGATATGAAAAGCATATCCTTTTGTTCAATAATTAAATCTTGAAATACCATGAAAGTATATCAGACCAACGAAATCAAAAACATTGCCCTGCTTGGCAATGACGGATCAGGTAAAACCACCCTCACAGAAGCGTTGCTCTATGAGAGTGGTATTATAAAACGTCGCGGCAGAATCACTGCCAAAAATACAGTCAGCGACTATTTTCCGGTAGAGCAGGAGTATGGTTACTCGGTCTTCTCTACCGTTTATCATGTAGAGTGGAATGGCAAAAAACTGAATATCATCGACTGTCCGGGAAGTGATGACTTTGTGGGAGCTGCTATTACAGCATTGAACGTTACGGATACGGCTATTTTATTGTTGAATGGTCAGTATGGTCCCGAAGTAGGTACACAGAATCATTTCCGTTATACAGAAAAGCTGGGTAAACCGGTTATCTTCCTGGTTAACCAGCTTGATAGTGAAAAATGTGATTTCGACCATGTATTGGAACAGTTGAAAGAAAATTACGGTTCTAAAGTTGTTCCGGTTCAGTATCCGTTGGCTACCGGACCCGACTTCAATTCGTTGATCGATGTACTTTTAATGAAAAAATATTCGTGGGGTCCTGATGGTGGTGCTCCGACTATTGAAGAAATTCCGGCTGAAGAAATGGATAAAGCTCAGGCTTGGCACAAAACGTTGGTTGAGGCTGCAGCCGAACACGATGAAAGCTTGATGGAAAAGTTCTTCGATTCGGAATCGTTGACCGAGGACGAAATGCGTGAAGGTATCCGTAAGGGACTGGCTGCACGTGGTATGTTCCCTGTGTTCTGTGTATGTGCCGGTAAGGATATGGGCGTTCGCCGTCTGATGGAGTTCTTGGGCAATGTAGTTCCATTTGTTGATGAAATGCCGGTTGTTCATAATACTCGTGGCGTTCCTGTACCTCCTGATGCCAACGGACCTACTTCCTTGTATTTCTTTAAGACAGCCGTAGAACCGCATATCGGAGATGTACAGTATTTTAAAGTTATGAGTGGTGTGGTACACGAAGGTGATGATTTGAGCAATGCTGATCGTGGCTCAAAGGAACGTATGGCCCAGCTTTATGTATGTGCCGGTGCTAATCGTGAAAAGGTAGATGAACTTCGTGCTGGTGATATTGGTTGTACGGTGAAACTGAAAGATGTGAAGACTGGAAATACCTTGAATGGCAAAGATTGTGAGAATCGCTTTAATTTCATTAAATATCCGAATCCGAAATATACTCGCGCTATCAAGCCTGTAAATGAAGCTGATACAGAGAAAATGATGGCTGTATTGAACCGTATGCGTGAAGAAGATCCGACATGGGTTGTAGAACAGTCTAAAGAGTTGAAGCAGATTTTGGTACATGGTCAAGGTGAATTCCATTTGCGTACATTGAAATGGCGTTTGGAAAACAACGAAAAACTTCAGGTACAGTTCTATGAGCCGAAGATTCCTTATCGTGAAACTATTACAAAGGCAGCTCGTGCTGATTACCGTCATAAGAAGCAGTCGGGTGGTGCCGGACAGTTTGGTGAGGTTCATTTGATTGTAGAACCTTATTATGAAGGTATGCCTGCTCCTGAAGTCTATAAGTTTAATGGACAGGAATTCAAGATAAATGTAAAAAGTTCTGAAACAATAGACTTGGAATGGGGCGGTAAATTGGTATTTGTTAACAGTGTGGTAGGTGGAGCCATTGATACTCGCTTCATGCCTGCTATTCTGAAAGGTATCATGAGTCGTATGGAACAAGGACCTTTGACTGGTTCGTATGCCCGTGATGTGCGTGTCATCGTTTATGACGGTAAGATGCATCCGGTAGATTCTAATGAAATATCTTTCATGCTGGCCGGTCGTCATGCTTTCAGCGAAGCCTTTAAAAATGCAGGTCCTAAGATTCTGGAACCTATTTATGATGTAGAAGTATTTGTTCCGAGCGATAAGTTGGGCGACGTAATGAGTGATATGCAGGGACGTAGAGGTATGATCATGGGTATGAGCAGTGAAAAAGGTTATGAAAAGCTGGCTGCTAAGGTTCCATTGAAAGAAATGTCTAATTATTCTACGGCTTTAAGTTCTTTGACGGGAGGTCGTGCTTCCTTCATTATGAAATTTGCAAGTTATGAACTTGTACCGACCGATGTTCAGAATAAGTTGATGAAGGAATTCGAAGAACAAGAAAAAGAAGAAGCATAAACTTTCTAGTTGTTGTTTTTATAGGTTGCAAAGGTCGCATTTCTTAAAAATGCGGCCTTTTTTATTTAACGAAGCTTAAACAATTAGCTTACTTTGTTTGTTATTAATTTAAAATTTCATTATTTTTGCACTAAGACCACGGAAAACGTGATGTGAGGTTTAAAAAATAACATGTAAATCTTCTGATTTTGTTAATATAAGAGAATCGCGGATTAAAACATGTTAAGCAGAGTATCTCGTAAATGATAGCCGTTTAAATTTGCCTCCATGAAAAAGTCAACTATTTGGATATTAGGTATTGTAATGGGGCTTTCTTTTCTAAGTTTGCTTTATTTGCAGGTGAGCTATATAGAAGAGATGGTCAAGATGCGTAAGGAACAGTTCGAAGAGAATGTAGGACGAAGCCTTGCCCAGGCTGTGCATAACCTGGAATTAGTAGAAACTAAAAAATATTTGGAAAAAGATGTTGTTGCTACCGAACGTGCGGCACAGCTTTCCCAGCAGTTTCAAGGACAGCATCAGTCGCAGTCGAGTGGAAGTGTGCTGATTGGGTCTTCCGATGGAAGTACGATTTCTACTTTCGAATGGAAAACGGTGATAAATCGTCCTTCGAGCATTCCCAAAGAGATTATTTCGACGGGAAAGAATATTCCTCAGACTTCTCGTACATTGCAGGAAATCGTAAAGGAACGTTATATCTATCAGCGTGCTTTGCTGAATGAGGTTGTTTACAATATTCTTTATACGGCGAGCGACAAGCCGCTGAAGGAACGCGTTAACTTTAAACAACTGGATTATTTTTTGAATTCGGAATTGAAGAACAACGGAGTAGATATTCCTTATCATTTTACGGTGACCGACCGTGATGGAAAAGAAATTTATCGTTGCTCGGATTATGAATACGATAATGAGAAAGTTTATTCTCGGTTGCTTTTTGAAAAAGATCCTCCAGCTAAGATGGGATTTGTAAATGTATTCTTCCCGACAATGGACAATTACATTTTCAGTTCTGTACGGTTTATGATTCCGTCTATCATCTTTACGCTGGTGTTGCTGGTGACATTTATCTTTACCATTTATATTATCTTCCGCCAGAAGAAACTGACCGAGATAAAGAACGATTTCATCAATAATATGACGCATGAGTTCAAGACACCTATTTCGACAATATCTCTGGCTGCACAAATGTTGAATGATCCGGCAGTGGGTAAATCTCCTGCCATGTTCAAGCACATTTCGGGAGTGATAAACGACGAAACCAAGCGCTTGCGCTTCCAAGTAGAAAAAGTGCTTCAGATGTCTATGTTCGAGCGTCAGAAAGCTACCTTAAAGAAGAAAGAGGTTGATGCCAACGAGTTGATTTATGGAGTAACCAATACCTTCCGTTTGAAGGTAGAGAATTGTAACGGTACCTTGGATGTAGCACTTGATGCGGATGACCCATTTGTTTATGTAGATGAGATGCATTTTACGAATGTAATTTTCAACCTTTTGGATAATGCATTGAAGTACAAGAAACCGGATGTCAATATCCATTTGAAAGTTCGTACTTGGAATGAATCGGGAAAGCTTCATATATCGATAGAGGATAATGGTATCGGTATCAAGAAAGAAAACCTGAAAAAAATATTTGAAAAGTTCTACCGGGTTCATACTGGCAATTTGCACGACGTAAAAGGCTTTGGTTTGGGCTTGGCCTATGTGAAGAAGATCATCACAGATCACAAGGGAACGATACGTGCCGAAAGTGAACTGAATGTGGAAACTAAATTTATAATTGTATTACCTTTATTTAAAGAAGATTGATATGGACGAAAAATTGCGTATTTTGTTATGCGAAGATGATGAGAATCTTGGCATGCTGTTAAGAGAATATTTGCAGGCAAAAGGATATTCGGCAGAGTTGTTTCCCGATGGAGAAGCCGGCTTTAAGGCCTTTTTGAAGAATAAGTATGATTTGTGTGTGCTCGATGTTATGATGCCGAAGAAAGACGGTTTTACTTTGGCTCAGGAAATCCGTCAGGCTAATGCTGAGATACCTATCATTTTCCTTACTGCAAAAACATTGAAGGAAGATATTCTGGAAGGATTCAAAATTGGTGCAGACGATTATATAACAAAACCTTTCAGTATGGAAGAGCTGACTTTCCGTATTGAAGCTATCCTGCGTCGTGTACGTGGTAAACGTAATAAGGAAAGCAACATGTACAAGATCGGTCGCTTTACATTCGATACACAGAAACAGATTCTGTCAATCGGTGACAAGCAGACCAAACTTACTACCAAAGAATCTGAATTGCTGGGACTGCTTTGTGCACATGCCAACGAGATTCTGCAGCGCGACTTTGCCTTGAAGACTATCTGGATAGACGATAATTACTTCAATGCCCGAAGCATGGATGTATATATTACCAAATTGCGTAAGCATTTGAAAGATGACGATTCTATCGAAATCATTAATATCCACGGTAAGGGTTACAAACTGATTACTCCCGAACAAGAATGATAGTAATGGAAAGCTATAGAAATAAAAAAGCCTGAATTCTTTTAGAACTCAGGCTTTTTTATTTCTTTTCCGGATTGACTCAGTATTAGTCGGCAATACGTCTGTTTAGGACGATATAGGAAATTAATCCAACGATAATGAGAATCAGAGAAGTTGCTAAAATCGAATTGTTGTTTACGTTGCCTCCAAAGTAGCAAGCAATCAGGATTACTGCTCCGATTACAACCAGTATCAATCCTAAATTCTTTAATAAGCTTTTCATGTGTGTCTTCTATTTTATGGTTTATTTTTTCTTGGTTACAAATTAAAGGATAATTCTTGTATTGAAGAAATTATTTGATGAAAAAAAATAAAAAAGCTTACTATTAGTCTTTTGTATTGGTGAAGATTTTACGGAGAACTTCCTGGCTTACTCGCAATTCTTCCAGTGTTAGTCCATGAAGTGCTTCTTTAAGGGTTTTGTTGGCAATGAAGCGTGCCTTTTCTTCCAGTTCTTTGCCGGTTTTTGTCAGGTGAATCAGGTTGGTACGCCGGTCTCTTTTGTCGGATATACGCACTACCAGATGCTGACGTTCCATATTGTCGATTAAACGTGTCATGCTGGGTTTGTCCTTGAAAGTAGCATTACACAGTTCCTGCTGCGTTACACCGTCCTTTTCCCACAAGAACAATAATACCGTCCATTGTTCTGGTGTTATGTCCATTCCGTTCTGACGGAAGTTACGACTCAGCTTGCGGTTGATTGCAGCCGAAACCTTTCCGTTTAGTATAGCAAAAATAAGCTGTATGTCAAAATTGAACTGTTCTATCATCTAATTATTGTTTAAGCAACTATGCAAATATACGATACTTTTACCATATATAGTATAAGAAAATGTCTTAAAATAACATTCTTTATCATATAAAAAGAGCGCAATGATTTGTATATTAGAGAAAAAGTCGTAACTTTGCGCCGCATTTGAAAATTTATTATTAATATTTTAATCAACGAATAGTATGAATCAATACGAAACCGTTTTCATTTTAACTCCCGTTTTATCTGATGTTCAGATGAAGGAAGCGGTAGAAAAGTTCAAAGCTATCCTGACAGGAGAAGGTGCGGAGATCATTAATGAAGAAAACTGGGGATTGAAGAAATTGGCTTATCCAATTCAGAAGAAATCTACAGGTTTCTATCAGCTGATTGAGTTTAAAGCAGAACCGTCGGTAATCGAGAAACTCGAAGTAAACTTCCGTCGTGACGAACGTGTTATCCGTTTCTTGACTTTCAAGATGGATAAATACGCTGCAGAATACGCTGCTAAGAGAAGAAATGTTAAATCAACTAAAAAGGAGGAAAACTAATCATGGCACAGCAACAATCAGAAATCAGATATTTAACTCCGCCTTCAGTAGACGTTAAAAAGAAAAAATACTGCCGTTTCAAAAAGAGTGGTATTAAGTATATCGACTACAAAGATCCTGAATTCCTGAAGAAATTCTTGAACGAACAGGGAAAGATCCTTCCGCGCCGTATTACAGGTACTTCATTGAAGTTCCAGCGTCGTATTGCGCAGGCTGTTAAGAGAGCTCGTCACTTGGCTTTGCTGCCTTTCGTAACTGATATGATGAAATAATTAAAGGAGGAATAAGAGTATGGAAATTATTTTGAAAGAAGACGTAGTTAACTTGGGCTACAAGAATGATATTGTAACCGTTAAGTCAGGTTATGGTCGTAACTATCTTATTCCGACAGGCAAAGCAGTTATCGCTTCTCCGGCTGCTAAGAAAATGCTGGCTGAAGAATTGAAACAGCGTGCTCACAAATTGGAAAAGATTAAGAAAGATGCTGAAGCAGTTGCAGAATCTTTGAAGGATGTATCTTTGAAGATCGCTACAAAAGTTAGCGCTACAGGTGTTATCTATGGTTCAGTAGGTAATATTCAGATTGCTGAAGAACTTGCTAAATTGGGTCACAACATCGATCGTAAGATTATCGTTGTTAAGGATGCAGTTAAGGAAGTTGGTCACTACAAAGCAATCGTTAAACTTCATAAGGAAGTTTCTGTTGAAATTCCTTTCGAAGTTGTTGCAGAAGAAGCTTAATTTTGCAGTCTGTAAATACTTGATAAGATCCCGAGTAGATATTTGTTCTACTCGGGATTTCTTTTTTTTGTAGTTTTTTCTCTTCTGCTGGTAGGGGATAGAAAATTGGGTTTTCTGTCTTTGGGAATGATTTCTGGTGATTGCGGAGGAAGATGGTGGCTCTCGTCTTTTCTCTTGGGATTTTTCTTCTTTTCTTATTACATGTTCAAGAAAATCTCCTGACGTTTTCGGAAAATTTGTACAAAAAGAAATATTTTTTGTACAAAAAATATTTTTAGGACAGCAGGTTCCGACGGAGTGAATATGGCACTTTATGAAATGAGTGCAGGAGTCTTATGTGCATGCTGGGATATTACCCTGTGTCGTTTTAGGTAAGATTGCTCTTTATGCTACATGAAGTGTGAGTTGTAGGGACGGAAGTAGAGTTTATTGTACCGGCAACATGGGACGTTTGAAGTGTTGCGGGGTAGCCTGTGAAAGGCGATGAGATTGAGCCATGAAATCTTTTTCGTGAAAAGATGGCTCAACTATCAGGAGAGAGGAAACGTATGGGTATAAAAAAAAGTCTGAATGCTTGCGCATGCCAGACTTTCAATTCTCTCGAATGTTGTTCGAAATTATTCAGCTACTACTGCTGCAGAATCAACTGCTGCTGAGTCAGCTACAACTGCTGTAGAGTCAACAACCGGAGCTGCTTCTTCTACTGTTTCAACTGCTGCTGTTGAGTCAGCTGCTTCTTCACTGTTAGCTGCTTTGTTACCACATGATGCGAAAGATACAGCAGCGAATGCTACGAACAAAAATACTAATTTTTTCATTTTCTTTGCTTTTTTAAATCTGTAATACTTATGTTGTTTTCTTAAAACGATGCAAAGATATAGACTTTTTTAATACGTTGTTCTCTTTGGAGCGTTTTTTTTCAAAAAAAATATGTTTTTAAATAGTTTTCTTCATAAAAGATGTTTTCTGGCGCGGAAAATACGTAGATAATGCGTATATTTAAGACGATTTTCCCTTTTTCCTTAGAGTTAGCGCGGGTTTCCGGTGAAGAAATCCTTTTTTTGTTCCTATCTTTGGGTAAGATAGGATGCGCTTCAGATAATAATGCGTAACTTTGCAATTCGAATCATTATATTAAGGTATGACAGATACAACTATTTTTCAGAATAAAAAAGCTGTTTATTATACATTGGGCTGCAAACTGAATTTTGCAGAAACCTCCACTATCGGTAAAACATTAAAAGAGGCAGGTGTACGTACTGCACGCAAGGGCGAACAAGCGGACATTTGTGTGATTAATACCTGCTCGGTTACTGAAATGGCAGATAAGAAATGCAGGCAGGCCATTCATCGTCTGGCTAAGGCTCATCCGGGAGCCTTTATTGTGGTGACAGGATGCTATGCACAGTTGAAGCCGGGGCAGGTAGCAGATATAGAGGGAGTAGATTTGGTGTTGGGCGCCGAGCAGAAAGGCGACCTGATGAAATATCTGGGTAATCTGGAAAAGCATGAACATGGGGAAGCGATTACTACGGCTACTAAGGATATACGTACGTTTGTGCCTTCGTGTTCCAGAGGTGACCGTACCCGCTATTTCCTGAAGGTACAAGACGGATGCGATTATTTCTGCTCTTATTGTACCATTCCGTTTGCGCGTGGAAGAAGTCGTAACGGGAAGATTGCCGATCTGGTAGAACAGGCTCGTCAGGTAGCTGCTGAAGGAGGCAAGGAAATAGTCCTGACAGGTGTCAACATCGGTGATTTCGGAAAAACTACGGGTGAAAGTTTCTTTGATCTGGTAAAAGCACTCGACGAGGTGGAAGGAATCGAACGTTATCGTATTTCGTCTATTGAGCCCAATTTGCTGACTGATGAGATTATAGAATATGTGGCCCGTTCACGCCGTTTTATGCCTCACTTCCATATACCTCTACAGTCGGGATGCGATGAAGTCTTGAAGCTGATGCGTCGTCGCTATGATACTGCACTTTTTGCACACAAGATACAGAAGATTAAATCGCTGATGCCCGATGCCTTTATCGGCGTGGATGTGATTGTGGGTACACGAGGCGAAACTCCGGAGTATTTTGAACAGGCTTATGAATTTATACGCAGTCTGGATGTTACTCAGTTGCATGTGTTCAGCTATTCGGAGCGTCCCGGAACACAAGCTCTGAAGATTGACTATGTGGTATCTCCCGAAGATAAGCATCAGAGAAGTCAGCGTCTTCTGGCTTTGTCGGATGAAAAGACCAGGGCTTTCTATGCACGTCATATCGGGCAGGAGGCAACTGTGTTGATGGAACATTCCAAGGCAGGTGCTCCGATGCATGGATTTACGTCCAATTATATACGCGTGGAATTGAATCACAACGACGATTTGGATAATCATTTGATACATGTTCGGCTGGGCGATTTCAATGAAGATGGTACCGCGCTGAAAGGAACAATTATATGAACAAGGTTTCTGTAGTTATCTTAAATTGGAACGGGGCTGATATGCTTCGCAGGTTTCTTCCTTCTGTCCTGATCTGTTCGGCTGGCGACGGGGTAGAGGTCTGTGTGGCAGACAATGGTTCTTCCGATGATTCCTGCCGGATGCTGGAGCAAGAGTTTCCGGCAGTCCGTCTGATCCGCCTGGATCGGAATTACGGCTTTGCCGATGGTTACAATAAAGCTTTCGAGCATGTGGACGCCGAATATGTTGTGCTGCTCAACAGCGATGTAGAAGTTGCTCCCGGATGGTTGGCACCGATGGTGAAATATATGGATGTTCATCCGGAAGTTGCAGCCTGTCAGCCTAAACTGCTCGACTGGAAGCGGAAGGAATACTTTGAATACGCTGGAGCTGCGGGAGGGTTTATCGACCGCTATGGCTATCCGTTCTGTCGCGGGCGTATCTTCGAGGTCGTAGAAAAAGATAAAGGACAGTACGATGCCCCCGTTTCTGTATTTTGGGCAACGGGAGCTGCGTTGTTTATCCGGCTGGATAAATACCGCGAAGTAGGCGGTCTGGACGGACGTTTCTTTGCCCACATGGAAGAGATTGATTTGTGCTGGCGTTTGCGAAGCCGTGGCTATAAACTGGTTTGCCTGCCCGAGAGTGTCGCCTGGCATGTAGGAGGTGCTACGTTGAAAAAGGAAAATCCTCGAAAGACATTTCTGAATTTCCGCAATAACCTGCTGATGCTGTATAAAAACCTTCCGCCGGAAGAATTGAGGCCAGTGATGAGGGTTCGTGCTTGTCTGGATTATGTGGCTGCATGTGTCTTTTTACTGAAGGGTGATTGGGCAAATTTTCGTGCCGTAATACAGGCAAGAAAAGAATATGCCCGCTTGCGTCCGCAGTTTAAAGCCGACAGACAGGAAAACCTGGACAAGGCAGTTGGCTTTAATGTGTCGGGGCGTTTTCCGTTCAGTATTTTATGGCAGTCGAAATTACTGGGGCATAAGAAATATTCGGATCTGCCGTTAAAATAAAAAATGGCAGGCATATTGATGGAAGATAAAACAAATCTGTTAATAAAATATAAACGCAGAATCCATCCCTGCCAAGCGCCGTCGAAAAATCGTACATTTGTTAATACTATGAACAACCTAATATTGCAGTTTGTATTATGACATTGATAAATGGAAAAGAGGTTTCGGAACAGGTTAAGCAAGAAATTGCTGCCGAGGTAGCCGATATTGTTGCCCATGGAGGCAAGCGTCCGCATCTGGCTGCGGTTTTGGTGGGACACGATGGAGGAAGTGAAACGTATGTTGCCGCAAAGGTTAAGGCATGTGAAGTCTGCGGTTTCAAGTCTACCCTCATCCGTTACGAAAGCGATGTAACTGAAGAAGAGCTGCTGGCAAAAGTACGCGAGTTGAATAATGATCCCGATATTGACGGATTTATCGTACAGTTGCCTCTGCCCAAGCATATCTCCGAACAGAAAGTGATCGAAACAATAGACTATCGGAAGGACGTAGATGGTTTTCATCCTATCAACGTAGGACGATTGTCGATTGGTCTTCCTTGTTATGTATCGGCTACTCCAAATGGAATTTTGGAATTGCTGAGACGTTATAACATCGAAACTCAGGGTAAAAAATGCGTGATACTGGGAAGAAGCAACATCGTAGGCAAGCCGATGGCTATGCTGATGATGCAGAAGGCCTATCCGGGCGATGCTACGGTTACGGTTTGTCACAGCCGTAGCAAAGATCTTGTTAAGGAGTGCCGTGAAGCAGATATCATCATTGCTGCGATGGGACAGCCCAACTTCGTAAAAGCCGACATGGTAAAAGAAGGTGCCGTAGTGATTGACGTAGGCACTACGCGTGTACCTGATGCAACAAAGAAGTCAGGCTTTAAGCTGACAGGCGACGTGAAATTCGATGAAGTTGCTCCTAAATGTTCGTACATCACTCCGGTTCCGGGAGGAGTAGGACCGATGACCATCGTATCGTTGATGAAGAATACGTTGCTTGCCGGAAAGAAGGCTATTTACAAGTAATAAGTAAAAGGCCTTAAAAGAGGCTGGTTAAAGTGCAAAGTATACTTTTATTGAAAATTTTTGCCCAAACTATTTGCATATTCAAAATAAATGTATACCTTTGCACTCGCTTTTGAAAGGATAATCAACATGGTGACTATAGTTCAGTTGGTTAGAGCGTCAGATTGTGGTTCTGAATGTCGTGGGTTCGAGTCCCACTAGTCACCCTTTCATTAAAGCAGCCATACATTATAATTTATATGGTGACTATAGTTCAGTTGGTTAGAGCGTCAGATTGTGGTTCTGAATGTCGTGGGTTCGAGTCCCACTAGTCACCCATCTGAAAAGGAAGCGGTTCTCAGCATGAGAATCGCTTTTTTATTTCTCCGATTTTGCACTTTTTAATTATTTATTTATATTTGCATAAAAAATATAAATTACTATGAAGCTGCGTACGGTCGGTAAATTAGGAGTAATACTTTCCATTATATTATTCTGTATTGGGGTTGGGCTTTACAGTTTTGCCCGTCTGAGTTTTGCAGAGAGTGGAAAGGAGACTGACGTGCTGGCTTCTGTCCCTTCCGATTGTATCGGCCTTCTGGAAACGGATAATATAGAGTTTATTGTCAATGTTTTCCCTCAAACTACGTATGCCGGTCAACTGGACACATTGCAACGCAGTGGTCTTCTGTCGGTTATCGGAAATGATCTGGCTCCCTATGTCCTTAATAATGCCCACGATTTGCACAATCGGATGGATTATATGATGGTCAGTTTTCATGCACCGGCTTCTCCAAGAAATTTGGTTATTTATTTTAAGACCAATGAACCGGGGAAGAAGTTTGTGCGTGAGATGGTGCGTAAGAGGGGAATAAACTTTAAGCCTAAAAAGGTGTCATACCGTGGTAAGTCTATTGATATTTATCCGGTAAATAACGGCGATTTCGTTTCCATTTATAATGGAAAAGGTTTTTTGGCTGTCAGCTATCAGAAATCTTTGATAGAAAAGGTTATCGATGCAGAGAAGGACAAAACCTCCCTGCGTCAGGATGAGGGGTTTACGGCGGTGGCACATACCAAGACCGCTAATTTTCTGACTCTTTACGGGCATACGGCTTCTGTTCCTTTGCTGGCTGGTGATAGTACAGTGTGCTGGAGTGAGTTTGATATCCACCTGAGTAGTGAGGTTTTCTATTTAAGCGGTTCTATGTATGCTCCCGATTCATGTATGCATCAGATTGAAGAGCGGATGAAGAATATCCAGACGCATGCAGAAGATAGCATTCTGATTTTATCCGGACAGGAAAAGGTTGATTCTTGTATATCGAAGGTAGCGGTCGCCCCCCACCACACATTGTTCGATGAATGTGTTTCAAATCTGTCGCGTGATGCTTCGTTTATTATGGTGGCAGACATGGATAAGATTGCTCAGAATCTGAATGCTTATAAAGACTATCTGCCTGCCTTTATTTACGATCATGTAGAATTGTTCCGCTCGTTTATATTGTCAGTTCAGGTAACGAACGTAAATGGAAAACTTTCGCATATTTTTGTCTTTACGTACAAAGAATAGAAAGACATTCCTGTTGCCGGACTTTAGCGCAGTTTGTTCTTTATGAAGTGCGGGCCTGCTTTAAAGCGGAAATAAAACAAGGAAACTACTGTCAGGATGGCGCCAAACAGGTAGGCAATGCGGAAAGAAGCAATTTCTGCAATATATCCTCCACTTAGCATTCCTATGCCAAGCCCTACATCCCATGACGTTAGATAAGTACTTGTTGCTGTTCCTCGCTGGCTGTTTGGAGCCAGGTTAACAAATAATGTATTGTATGCAGGAAACATTGTTCCGAATCCTATACCTAATAATAAGGAAATCAGGAAAAACAGAATTGTGGTAAAGGTGCTGTTCCAGTCGATGAGCCAGCCACATGCCGTGAGTCCGAAGTAACACAGGCAGACCAGGTAGAGCCCTGCCGAAATAACTTGTGTAATCATGCCTTTGTCTACGAGGCGTCCGCTGAACAGACGGCTGATGGCCATTCCTACTGCCATCAGGGTAAAGAAGAAACCTGTTTCGGTTGTGAGTCCTATCTGTTTGGCATACATAGCCACATAATTTGTCGTCATACCGTAAGGTATGGATAACAAGAGCAGGCTGAAGCCGGCAGGAAGACCTTTCAGCAGAATAAAGCGGTCCAGCGAAATTGGTTCTCTTTTTACGGGAGGCTTATAGGGAGTCTTTACCAGTGTAGCAGCTATGAAGCCCAGTATGCACGATCCGAGAGAATAAGAAAAAATCGTTGTATAGGAAGCTCCTCCGCTATGCAGGAATAATCCAAACATCGGACCGATGGACATGGCAAGATTGTTGGCCAGTCCGTAATAACCCAATCCTTCTCCACGCCGGCTGGAAGGCATAATATCGATGACGACGGTATTTCCTCCTACAGTAACCATTCCAAAGGATATGCCGTGTACGATACGGAATATAATGAACAGAGTCAGTAGTCCGGCAATCATATATCCGGCAAAAATCAGTGTAAAGATAAAATAAGCCAGCAGATAGAGTGGTTTACGTGCAAACGTATCCAGAAAGTAACCCGAAAAGGGGCGGATGCAGAGAGAAGAAATAGTATAGCAAGAAAGTACTATACCGATTGTCGCATTTGAAGCGTTGAATATTTCCGATAGGTAAAAGGGGAGAACGGGTGTCAGTAGCCAGAAACCGAAATACAACAGAAAATTGGCTGCCAGTATGCAACAATAACTGGGTGTGACAAGACGTTCCTTTTCCATATCCTCTTAATTTTATTTTTGAAAAACGCGGATTAACATAGACTTTCATTCACCTTTATCGGCGTATCTGAAAATCTGCGTTAATCCGCGTTTCTTGTTTGCTGTATATTAAATTAGTTTGCTGCTTCGAATTCTTCAAGGAAACGAGTATCGTTTTCCGAGAACATACGCAAGTCTTTTACTTTATATTTCAGGTTGGCGATACGTTCAACTCCCATACCGAAGGCATAACCCGTGTATACTTTGCTGTCGATGCCATTAGCTTCCAGAACAGCCGGGTCTACCATACCGCATCCTAAGATTTCTACCCATCCGGTATATTTACAGAAAGGACATCCTTCTCCACCGCAGATGTCACAACTGATATCCATTTCTGCGCTGGGTTCAGTAAATGGGAAGTATGAAGGGCGCAGACGGATTTTTGTTTCAGGTCCGAACATTTCTTGTGCAAACTGGAGCAATACCTGTTTCAGGTCGGTAAACGAAACATTCTTGTCGACATACAGACCTTCTACCTGATGGAAGAAGCAGTGAGCACGGTAACTGATTGCTTCGTTGCGGTATACACGTCCCGGACAGATAACTCGGATAGGAGGCTGTGAAACTTCCATTACTCGACTCTGAACAGATGATGTATGTGTACGCAAGATAATGTCTGGATGGCTTTCGATGAAGAAAGTATCTTGCATGTCGCGTGCCGGATGATCTTCAGGGAAGTTCATCGACGAGAATACATGCCAGTCGTCTTCAACTTCAGGACCGTCGGCGATTGTGAATCCCAGACGATTGAAGATATTGATGATTTCATTGCGGACGATGCTTAACGGATGTCTTGTTCCCAGTTCAATAGGATAAGCTGTACGTGTAAGATCAAGTTCGGCAGAACTGTTGTCCTGACACTCGAAAGCTTCTTTCAAGCTGTTGATACGTTCTTGAGTACGGTTCTTCAACTCGTTCAGTTTCATACCCACCTCTTTTTTCTGTTCGGCAGGAACGTTGCGGAAATCTGCCATCAGTGCATTGATTACACCTTTTTTACTTAAATATTTGATGCGCAGGGCTTCCAGCTCTTCTGCGTTCGAAGCTGTCAAGCCTTCCACTTCTTGAAGTAACTGTTCTATTTTTGCTAACATATTCTTCTTTTTATTATTTTCTTGTGCGCAAAGGTAAGGATTTAAACTGAAATTTTGTCTTTTTAAGCTCATAAAAAAGAAAACTGTATATGTTTTATTTGTTGAATGAAAAAAAGACGTATTTTTGCACGTGATTTTTCAGAAGCACTAAGATGAAAAAAGTTTTATTTGGGTGTTGTGTACTTATGCTGGCAGCCTCTTGTGGGGGAGGAAAGAAAAAAATGGATCCTTTTGATGCTTTAACTAAACAGATTGATTCGCTGGCTGTTGGCACCGATACATTACAGAAAGAAACTCCGGAGGTAGAAGATGTAGTTCCGGCTACAGCCGATGAGAGTTTCGCCGATTTCTTTTATAATTTTGCTTCCGATGCACGTTTCCAGCGTTCACGGATAAAATTTCCTATACCTTTTTATAAGGGTGAGCAGGTAGAGCGTATGTCGAAAGATAAATGGGTGTATGATCCGTTGTTTAGCCGTGATCCGGTCTATACCGTATTGTTCGATAAGGAAGAGGATATGGAGATGGAAAAAGATACAGCCATACATAGCGTGCAGGTAGACTGGATTTATCTGAAGGATCGGAAGGTTAAACGCTACTATTTTGAACGTGTTGCCGACTGTTGGTATCTGGAAGCTATCAATAAGGAAAAGCTGGCTTCGGCATCCGAAGGACGTGAAGATTTTTTTGACTTTTACAATCATTTCGTCAATGATTCCATTTTTCAGCGTGAACGTTTACATGACCCACTTGGTTTTGTTACGGTCGATCCAGAAGATGAGTTTCAAATTCTTGAAACAACTCTTGATGAAGGACAATGGTTTTCTTTCCGCCCGCCGATGCTGAAAGAGCGTTTGACAAATGTGCATTATGGACAAGAGGAGGTAGCTGACACGGACCAGAAAATTATCGAATTCAAGGGATTTGGTAATGGCTTCAGCAATACACTTTACTTTGAGTATCGTGGTGGAAAGTGGATGCTGATGAAGTTTGAAGACTTGAGTGACTGATTCGCTGGGCTTTTTAGGAAAGTAGAACTTATTTTTATTATAAAAACAGATATGAAAGAACTGAAAGACTATTCTCTTTTGCATCATAATACGTTCGGCATGGATGTATATGCGGCGTATTTTGTGGAATATGGTTCGGAAGATGAACTTTGTACTTTCTTGAAGCAGAAGAGTTATAAGCTTCCGTTGTTGCATATCGGAGGAGGAAGTAACCTGCTCTTTTCGGGTAATTTTGAGGGAACTGTACTCCATTCAGCCATTAAGGGCTATGAAATTGTAGCCGAAACTTCTGACACTGTCGACGTACGAGTCGGAGCAGGGGAAGTGTGGGATGACTTTGTAGCGTATACCGTACAACATAACTGGTATGGAGCTGTAAATCTGTCGTTGATACCGGGTGAAGTAGGTGCTTCGGCTGTTCAGAATATTGGTGCATACGGTGTGGAGGCTAAAGATTTGATAGTCGCTGTCGATACGGTATGTGTAGATACCGGAGAATTTCGTCGGTTTACCAATAAGGAATGTGAGTATGCTTATCGTAAAAGCATTTTCAAATTGGACCTGAAGGGGAAATATATAGTAACGTATGTGACTTATCGTTTGCATAAGCAGCCCGTATGGCATTTAGACTATGGAAATATTCGTACGGAACTGGAAAAAGAAGCATGTCCGCTGACCTTAGAGAACTTGCGTCGTATAGTAATCCGTATTAGGGAAGACAAACTTCCGGATCCAGCCCAAACGGGAAATGCTGGAAGTTTCTTTATGAATCCGGTTATCCCCAAAGAGCAGTTTGAGGCTTTGCGGCGGACTTATCCTGATATGCCTTCTTATCCGGCTGGTGAAAACTTTGTGAAAGTTCCTGCCGGATGGATGATAGAACGATGTGGCTGGAAAGGCAAATCGTTGGGGCACGCAGGTGTTCATAGTCGCCAGGCACTGGTGCTGGTTAATTTGGGAGGAGCTACAGGGCAGGAAGTTATGCATCTTGCGAATGCCGTAGTTGCTTCCGTAAAGGAGAAATTCGGTATAGATATTTATCCTGAAGTGAATTATATTTAAGATACTTGATAACACGATGAAAGTAACAGTATTAGGTAGCGGAACATCTACAGGTGTACCTCAAGTGGGATGTACATGTCCGGTATGTACCAGTACTGACCCGCGCGACAATCGTCTGCGCTGTTCTGGTTTGGTAGAAACGGATGGGGTACGTATTTTGATAGATTGCGGACCAGATTTCAGGCAACAAAGTCTTGGTGTAAAAAAGTTCCTGCCTATTGATGGAGTCTTGATAACCCATGAACATTACGATCATGTGGGAGGGTTGGATGATCTTCGTCCGTTCTGTAGCTTTCGGGATGTACCTGTATATGCAGAGAAATATACAGCCGACCGCCTGCAAAAGCGTATGCCTTATTGTTTTGTAGAGCATACCTATCCGGGAGTACCCAGTATCCCGCTTTCTGTGATAGAACCATACAAGACTTTTCAGGTTACTAACCTGTCGGGAAAGTCGGTAGATGTGATCCCATTCAGAGTGATGCATGGTAAGTTACCAATTATGGGATATCGTATAGGTAATGTAGCTTGGATTACAGATATGCTGACTATGCCTGATGAATCGTATGAAGTGCTGAAAGGATTGGATTACTTGTTTATGAATGCACTGCGCATCGAACCCCATTGGACGCATCAGTCGCTTTCGGAAGCGTTGGAACAAGCAGTACGTATAGGAGCAAAAGAAACTTATTTTATACATATGAGTCATCAGATGGGATTGCATGCCGAAGTAGAGAAGCTGCTTCCTGAGCATGTACATCTAGCATACGATGGACTTGTAATAGATTAAGAGAGAGCGGTAAAGCTCTGATGTATTTTATAATATAAGCCATATCGGTACTGTAAAGTAGTGATATGGCGTTTTTTTATGTATATAGTTCTCTTTTCCACTGTTGGGTATTGGCTTTGTGATGGAGCTTATTTGATTTTGCTGTTTAGTGATTCCTTACAGATTCCATTTAGTCCGCATTCTTCACATTTGGGATTGCGTGCTGTACACACATATCTGCCGTGTAATATCAGCCAGTGATGTGCCGTTGGAATAAGTTCTTTAGGAATATATTTTACTAAATACTTTTCGGTAGCCAGAGGGGTAGTACAAGTTTTCGGAACCAGTCCGATGCGATGACTTACGCGGAATACATGTGTGTCGACGGCCATTGCAGCTTTATTGAATACTACACTTTGTATTACGTTGGCTGTTTTTCTTCCTACTCCGGGCAGTTTTATCAGGTCTTCCAGCGTATTGGGCACTTCACTCTGAAAGTTCTTAACTAACATTTGCGCCATGCCTACCAGATGTTTTGCTTTGTTGTTTGGGTAACTTACACTACGTATATATTCGTATACGACTTCAGGTGTTGTGTTGGCTAAAGCTTCCGGAGTAGGACAGGCTTCGAACAAGGGCGGAGTGATCATATTGACTCGCTTGTCCGTACACTGCGCACTCAGTATCACTGCTATCAGTAACTGGAAAGGATTTTCATAGTGTAACTCTGTTTCAGCTACAGGAATAGCTTGTTTGAAATAAGCGATAGCCCGATTGTATAATTCTTGTTTTCTCATGTCTTTGCGATATAAGTTGAAATACAATAGTTGTTAGTTTAATACCATCTTTTATGCTTGAAATAGAAATACACAATGACTCCCACAACGATCATCAGTCCCCATGCCAAAAAGTACCCGTATTTCCATCCCAATTCCGGCATCCATTGAAAATTCATTCCCCATATTCCTGCCAGAAACGTCAAAGGTATGAAAATAGTAGAAACAATAGTAAGCTGTTTCATTATGCTGTTCATTCGCTGGTCATTGTTTGCCAGATACAAATCTACCATGGCAGAAAGTAAATCGCGACATCCTTCCAGTGTTTGCAATACAAATTGCAAGTGATCGTTTACGTCGCTGAAGAACGGACGGTTTGCCTTATGCAATAGTTGGTTTTCGGTATGGAACAATTTGTTTATCTGTTCTTTCAGTGGGAAAATACTTTTTTTTATCAATCGGTAGTTTCTACGGTAAGATTGTATTTCTTCTATACCCGGTTGTTTTTCGGGGATAGGAGAGAGCGGGGAGAGAAACTGTTCTTCCAAGTCTTCCAGGTCATCTTCCATTTTAGAAATGAGCGACATAAAACTTGCCATAACGCTGTTTAGTATGACACTCAGCAGAAAGTCTGACTGCCTGTTTCTGATTTTCAAGACGTTCTTTTCCAGTGCAATATTTATTTCATTGAAGAAGTCTGTTTCTTTCTCGGCAAAGGTCAGTACAAAGTCTTTTCCTTGTACGATACAAAGCTGTTGGGGGATAAGTTCATTCTCTGCTGTCGGTGAGAGTTGTTTCAGAATAACTACATTATAAGTTTCATGTTCCTCTATCTTTGTCAGATGTTCTGAGTTTAATAAATCCTGCGTAGTGAGGAAGTCTATATTAAAATGGCTGCACAGCTGATGTATTGTTTCTGTGTTTTGCAAGCCATGTACTTGTATCCAGTTGATGCAATCTGTCTTGAGTTGAGAGATTATCTCTTGCAGGTCACCGCGACAGACCTGTGTTCCTTCGGCGTTATAGCTACATAGGTGTAGATGAGTAGGAGTTTCACTTTCTCCTATATATTTCAGCTTTTCGCTGAGTAAGTTATTCTTTGCCATGTCAGGATGAATTTAGTATGCACAAATATAAGTGTTTATTTGTAAATCGGCAAAAAGTTTGTACCTTTGCGCCCAATTAAAAACAAGAGAACATTAACATGCGATGCCGTGAATAACGGCCGTGTATTCTAGAACACCACGTAAAAAACAGGAGCGATGAAAAAAGAAAATCTCGTATCAGTACCTTTTATGGTTTTGGGTATTGTGTTTTGTGTCTGTCTGGTTGCAGCCAATCTTTTAGAAACCAAAGTAGTTCAGTTAGGTCCGATTTCTGTTACTGCCGGACTGATTGTATTTCCAATCTCTTATATTATTAATGACTGCATAGCCGAAGTATGGGGCTTTCGTAAGGCGCGCCTTATCATCTGGATGGGTTTCCTTATGAACTTCATGGTAGTGGCGATGGGACAGATTGCCGTAGCTTTGCCGGCAGCACCTTTCTGGGAAGGCGAGGATGGCTTTAATTTTGTATTTGGAATGGCACCCCGTATCGCTGTAGCCAGCCTTCTTGCGTTTTTAGTCGGTTCGTTTATCAACGCATACGTTATGAGTCGTATGAAGATAGCATCACATGGAAAAAACTTTTCTGCGCGTGCCATTCTTTCGACTGTTTTTGGCGAAAGTGCCGATTCACTGATTTTTTTTCCATTGGCATTTGGCGGTTTGATGCCGGTGTCCGAATTGGGTAAAATGATGCTGGTACAGGTAGTTCTTAAAACTATGTATGAAGTAATCATTCTGCCTATCACTATTCGTATAGTCAAATACATTAAGCGCGTGGACGATAGTGATGTATACGATGAACATATTTCTTATAATGTATTGAAAATAAAAGAAATTTAATATGAACAACGAAGCTGCACTGGTTGTCTTCAGTGGAGGACAAGACTCTACCACTTGCCTTTTCTGGGCAAAAAAACATTTTAAAAAAGTATATGCACTGAGCTTTATATACGGGCAGAAGCATGTAAAAGAGGTGGAACTGGCTCGTGAAATAGCACGTAAGGCCGAAGTGGAATTTGAAGCGATGGATGTATCTTTTATAGGTCATTTAGGTAAAAACTCGTTGACCGATACATCTATCCATATGGATGAAAAGAAGCCTGAAGGAACGTTCCCGAATACATTTGTCCCCGGCCGCAACCTTTTCTTCTTGAGTATAGCTGCTGTCTATGCCCGTGAGCATGGCATTAGTCATCTTGTGACAGGAGTATCTCAGACCGATTTCAGCGGATATCCTGATTGTCGGGATACATTCATCAAGTCATTGAATGTAACGCTGAATCTTGCCATGGAAGAACAATTCGTGATTCATACTCCTTTAATGTGGATTGATAAGGCGCAGACTTGGGCATTAGCTGATGAACTGGGAGTGCTCGATTTGATACGCCATGAAACGTTGACTTGTTACAATGGTATTCCGGGTGACGGTTGCGGGCACTGTCCTGCATGTACCTTACGTCGGGAAGGACTTGAAAAATATCTTGCCAGCAAGGAAAAATAAAATCGTTTCTCGTGAGTTGATTGATACATGCGCGAGCGAAAAAATGATGTTTTGGTTAAAATATTAGATTGTAGTATATGGAAAGAAAAGATGAACTGACAATATTGGGAAGAACTACTACTTATAAACAAGACTATGCTCCTGAAGTCTTGGAAGCATTTGTAAACAAGCACCCCGAGAATGATTATTGGGTACGTTTCAATTGTCCGGAGTTTACCAGTCTTTGCCCCATTACCGGACAGCCGGATTTTGCAGAAATTCGTATCTGTTACCTTCCCGATGTCAAGATGGTAGAAAGCAAGAGTCTGAAACTATATCTGTTCAGCTTCCGCAATCATGGTGATTTTCATGAAGACTGTGTAAACATTATCATGAAGGATCTTATTAAGCTGATGGATCCCAAGTATATCGAAGTAACCGGAATCTTTACTCCTCGTGGAGGAATATCTATTTATCCATATTGTAATTATGGACGTCCAGGAACGAAATACGAGAAATTGGCAGAATATCGTATGCAAAACCACGATCTTTAAATAAAGAATGATGATTGAAAGGGGGGAGAGAATGGGTAAAGATTTATAGAAAATTCAATCCGAACAGTATTCCCTTATTCAAAGCAAGAAAGGCTGTCTCGTCAAGACAGCCTTTCTTGCTTTATTAGGTAAGTACTATTTCTTACAGAACAGTCAGTCTTTGCTGCTGTTTCATTATGACAGTTCCAGTCCGAAAGTTTCTTTCAGTTTCAGCAGGCTGGGGTTCTTTTTGCTCATCATCTGGAAACGTTCTACATGGCTGTAGGCACGAATATTTTCATTTGCCGCACTGACACGGACCGTCATTTTTATTTTGCGGTTATGCAGTTGCTGACGCAGATGCTGCTCTATTTGCGGAGCCAGTTGCGTCATATACTTTTGTACCATATCATTGTCTACAGCAATTTCGAAAGTCGTCTGATCCTTCAGCAGATGAGGTTGCATATTCATCATGCGGGCTGCATTGGCAGCTTCTTCTTTGGGAAGCCTTGCTGCAAATTCACGCCAATAATAATTCAGGTCTTTTTCGTTGAAGATATAATCTTCGTAAGCTTGTTCTACTTGTTGTACAGGCGCATTCGCATTTGTGGTACTACTGTTTGCCGCAGGCTGTTGGGCAGATTGTCTTCGGATGGATATGCCGAAACTACCTGCTTTCATAACCGGAATTTTCTTCTCCGTATTTGTTTTCGGAAACGGATTCGGATGACCGGCAGGCGATGCAGCCGCAGCAGGAGCAGTTGTCTGCTGCTGAGTAGAAGGCTTATTAGTCACTTGCTGCTGTCCGGCAGGCTGGTTCTGAGATACTGTTGTATTATAATGTCCCGTTACTTCATGTGTAGCCTGCGGATATGCCTGATTAGCGCTTGCTTGTGCGGTATGATTGGTTTGCGCCTGATTGAAAACTGGTTTTAATGATTGCTTGGCAGGGCCTTGCCCACCACCGGAAATATCATTGTCGGCTGTCAGTTGTGCCAGTTGAATTAAAGTCAGTTCCACCAGCAGGCGTTTGTTTTTGCTCACCCGATAATTTAAATCGCAATCGTTGCACAACTTCATCGCTTTGTACAGAAACTGAGGACTGCATTTCTGTGCCTGTGCCTGATAGCGGCTGCGTATGGATGCACCTACTTCCAGCAGTTGCAGCGTTTCGGGATCACGGCTTACCAGCAAGTCACGGAAATGCGAAGTCAATCCCGTAATGAAATGGTTTCCGTCAAACCCCTTCTTCAGAACCTCATTGAATGTAAGCAGACAGTCGGAAACTCTGTTTTCCAGAAAAGCATCCGTCAGTTTGAAATAATATTCATAATCCAATACATTCAGGTTCTCTATCACACTTTGGTAAGTGATATGTCCGTTGGTAAAGCTGACCACCTGGTCGAAGATAGACAAGGCATCACGCATACCCCCGTCAGCTTTTTGTGCGATAACATTCAGCGCTTCCGGTTCCGCTTCGATATGTTCTTTCTTTGCCACGTTTTCCAGATGCTCTACCGTGTCGTTTACGCTGATACGGTTGAAATCGTATATTTGGCAACGGCTCAGAATTGTAGGAAGAATTTTATGTTTTTCGGTTGTGGCAAGAATGAATATGGCATGATGAGGCGGTTCTTCCAGCGTTTTCAGGAAAGCATTGAATGCAGCCTGAGAAAGCATGTGTACCTCATCGATGATATATACTTTATATTTTCCGATTTGTGGCGGAATGCGCACTTGTTCGATAAGTGAACGTATATCCTCTACCGAGTTGTTTGATGCGGCATCCAGTTCGTGGATGTTATATGAACGCTGTTCGTTGAAGGCACGGCACGATTCACATTCGTTGCAGGCTTCTCCATCGGCTGTAGGATGCAGGCAGTTGATTGTCTTGGCAAAAATTCGTGCACACGTTGTTTTTCCCACCCCTCGCGGTCCGCAAAACAGATAAGCATGCGCCAGCTTCTGGTTGGCAATCGCATTTTTCAGGGTAGTAGTCAGGGCGCGCTGCCCTACAACGGTATCGAATGTAGCGGGACGATATTTACGTGCCGATACGATATAATTCTCCATATGCCGATATAAGTGGTTAATTGTTTCTATGTTCGGAAGTACAAAAGTACATAAAATCTCGGTTTTCTCATGGGCTTGACCTGAAATATATTTATCTTTGCCCTAAAATGTAGATTATTATGCAGACAAGTGACAGTATCGTTATTATTCCTACTTACAACGAAAAGGAAAATATCGAAAATATAATTCGTGCAGTGTTTGGCCTGGAGAAATGTTTTCATATTCTGATTATCGAAGACAATTCACCCGACGGTACTGCTGATATTGTGCGGCGATTGCAGACCGAGTTTCCCGAACGTCTGTTTATGATAGAAAGAAAAGGAAAATTGGGCTTGGGAACGGCTTATATTACAGGCTTCAAGTGGGCTGTCGAACATGGGTACGACTACATATTTGAGATGGATGCCGACTTCAGTCATAATCCTAATGACTTGCCTCGTTTATACAAGGCTTGTCATGACGACGGTGCCGACGTGGCAATCGGATCTCGTTATATCAGTGGCGTAAATGTGGTAAACTGGCCTATGGGGCGTGTGCTCATGTCGTATTTTGCATCGAAATATGTACGTTTCGTAACGGGACTTCCTATTCACGATACAACAGCGGGATTTAAATGCTATAAGCGTAAGGTGCTGGAAACCATACCGCTGGATAATATCCGTTTCAAAGGATATGCTTTCCAGATAGAAATGAAGTTCACAGCCTACAAGTGTGGGTTCAAGATAGTGGAAGTTCCGGTTATTTTTGTTAATCGTGAACTGGGAACATCTAAGATGAATAGTAGTATTTTTGGTGAAGCCGTATTTGGAGTGATTCGGCTGAAATGGGATAGTTGGTTTAAAAGTTATCCAAAATATAAATAAATATGAAACGTACATGGATTTATAACGCTACAATTGTAAACGAAGGATTAAAGTTTGCTGGTTCTGTTGTTGTCGAAGGTGATACGATCTGTGAAGTATTGCACGGAGAAACTCGGCCCTCTGTTTTGTGTGACATCGAAATTGATGCTCATGGATGTTATCTTATTCCGGGAGTTATAGATGATCATGTACATTTCCGTGACCCGGGACTGACACACAAAGCCGATATGATGAGCGAAACAACTGCCGCTGCGGCTGGTGGAGTAACTTCGTTCATGGATATGCCGAACTGCAATCCGCAGACTACTACACTGGAGGCGCTTAACAATAAGTTTGCCGATGCTGCCAACAAGTGCATCGTAAATTACTCGTTCTACTTCGGGGCAACGAACAATAATGCAGATTTGCTGCATGAACTCGACAAGACCCGTGTGTGCGGAGTAAAGCTTTTCATGGGAGCCAGTACCGGAAATATGCTGGTAGACCGCATTGAGTCTTTGCGTAAGATATTTGCCGAAGCTGGTATGCTGATAGCGGCTCATTGCGAAGACCAGACTATCATTCGCTGGAATACCGAATTGATCAAGTCAAAATACGGAGAAGATGACGTTGATATTTCTTTCCATCCGCGTATCCGGAGCGAAGAAGCCTGCTGGCATTCTTCATCGCTGGCAGTGCAGCTCGCCAAGGAAACAGGTGCACGCCTGCATATTCTTCATGTAAGTACGGCACGGGAACTGAAACTGTTCGAAGACAAGCCGATAGCTGAGAAACGCATTACTTCCGAAGCATGCGTGTCACATCTGATGTTTTGCGATGAAGATTACAAGACACTGGGCGCGCGCATCAAGTGTAATCCGAGCATCAAGACCCGAAACGACCGAGATATGCTTCGTAAGGCCCTTTCTACGAATCTGATAGATGTCATCGGTACAGACCATGCGCCTCATCTGCTGACGGAAAAACAGGGAGGAGCACTGAAGGCTGTTTCCGGCATGCCGAGCCTGCAATTCTCGCTGGTGAGTATCATGGAACTGGTAAGAGAAGGTGTATTGACCGTAGAACAGCTCGTACAGAAGATGTGTCATGCTCCGGCAGAGCTTTTCCAGATAGACAGACGAGGCTATATCCGTCCGGGGTATAAGGCAGACTTGGTATTGGTTAATCCGGACAGTGAATGGGAAGTTACCAAGGATTGCGTCTTGAGTAAATGCGGATGGAGTCCGATGGAGGGAAAGCACTTCCATGCGAAAGTAGAAAAGACATTTGTAAACGGAACTTTAGTATACAGTGATGGCAAGGTCGACACCCAGCACCGAGGGGAGGCACTTGTCTTTAACCGATGAAAGATGCAGACAGACATTACAACAGTTACATACGAGATACACGATCTGGCAGAATACATTAACTGGATTTATTTTTTTCACGCCTGGGGATTTCAGCCCCGTTTTGCTGCCATAGCCGATATTCATGGCTGTGATGCCTGTCGGGCGAGCTGGCTGGCTTCGTTTCCTACGGAGGATTGTGCCAAGGCAGCACAAGCTATGCAGCTCCATAAGGAAGCCAATCGCATGCTGAACAGTATAGACGGACGTTATAAGGTATATGCCATTTACCGGCTGATGAATGCCAATGCCGATGGTGACAATCTGATACTGGAGGGAACCCGTTTCCCGTTGCTGAGGCAGCAGACTCGGGTTCGGCCGGACGATCCGTTCTTGTGTCTGAGTGATTTCGTCCGTCCCTTGTCTTCCGGTATAGTCGATACGGTAGGTGCCTTTGCCACTACCATCGATGAGGCTATGGAGAAGGAATTCGAAGGCGATGATTATAAATCTATGCTGATTAAGACTTTGGGAGAACGCCTGGCAGAAGCTGCGGCCGAAAAAGTGCACGAAACCATCCGGAAAACGGTCTGGGGATATGCCAAAGACGAGCACCTGACCATGAAACAACTGCTGAATGAGGATTATCAGGGCATACGTCCGGCGGTAGGATACCCGTCGCTTCCCGATATTTCCGTCAGCTTTCTGCTGGACGAACTGCTCGACATGAAACGCATTGGCATCCGGCTTACGGAAAACGGTATGATGCAGCCCCATGCTTCGGTATGCGGACTGATGTTTGCCCATCCGGCTTCTCGCTATTTCTCGGTGGGGAAGATAGACGAGGAACAGCTTGCCGATTATGCTGCCCGACGTGGATGCGATGTGAGTGAAATCAGAAAATATTTAGTGGCTAACCTGCAACAATAAGAAGTATTATGATACTGGCAAGAGTTTCACTGTTTTTTATCGTATTGCTGTTATTGCCCGACTGGTATATCTATAAGGTATATATAAGACAGGCAGAGCAGGCTTGGTCGAAGAAACTATACTGGTTGCCTACCACATTGCTGTTGCTGGCACTGATTGTTTTCGTTGCAGCCCATAATTCCCTGCATGAGTCCTTTGGCTTTTATCTGATTGTGACTTTATGCTTTGCTGTACCGAAACTGATATTTGTGTTGTGCGATATCTTGCTGAGAGCCTTACACCGGCTTATCCGTGTACCGTTGTATCACAAGACTGTATCGGTTGTAGTAGCCGTTGCTACATTGGTTTATGTCCTTTTTGGTGCGATATGGGGTAAGGAATACTTTCAAGTAAAGCAGGTCACCTTTTCTTCTCCCGATCTTCCCGCTGCATTCGACGGATATCGGATACTTCAGTTGTCGGACATTCATTCCGGAAGCTGGAAAGGGAATACGGAAGCCTTGCAGCGAGCTATAGAGCTTTGTAACGCCCAGCATCCCGATTTGGCTGTGTTTACGGGCGATCTGGTGAATAGCCGTGCCGATGAAATGAAAGAGTTCATGCCGGTTTTTTCAAAATTGCACGCCAGAGATGGAGTATATTCCGTACTTGGAAATCACGATTACGCTACCTATGCTCAATGGAATAGCGAGGCGGAACGACTGGCAAATATCGATACGCTGGTAATGAGGGAAGAACAGATGGGCTGGAAGATGTTGATGAACGACCATCGCATTATCCGCCGCGGAAACGATTCGATTGCATTGATAGGAGTAGAAAACAGCGGAAAGCCTCCTTTCCCTGACCGTGGTGATTTACCTCGGGCGCAACAAGGTACGGAGGGCATGTTCAAGGTGCTGCTGAGTCACGACCCTACTCATTGGCGAAGAAGCGTTTTGCCGGATACGGATATCCAACTGATGCTGGCTGGACATACGCACGATATGCAAGTCAATTTATTTGGATTTTCTCTTTCCCGCTTTGTTTATCCCGAACATCGGGGATTATACCTGCAACAGGGACGTGGACTATATGTCAATATCGGACTGGGATATGTGCTCTTTCCTATGAGGCTGGGAGCATGGCCCGAGATAACGGTCATTACCTTACGGAAGAAATAATAATTTATAAACTATACAAGCAATGAGATTCTTATACATTATCTATCAAATCTGTATCGGGTTGCCTATATTTCTGGTGGCAACTATACTGACTGCCCTGACTACCATGCTGGGCTGCTGGTTGGGAAACGGGCATTTCTGGGGCTATTATCCCGGAAAACTGTGGTCGCAGCTGACCTGTTTTCTGTTTTTACTTCCTGTTAAAGTTCGGGGACACGAACATCTGGACAAGAAAACTTCGTATGTGTTCGTTGCCAATCATCAGGGTTCGTTCGATATTTTTCTGGTATACGGCTTTTTGGGGCGTAACTTTAAATGGATGATGAAGAAAAGCCTTCGTAAAATTCCGTTTGTCGGTAAGGCATGCGAGTCGGCTGGATTCATCTTTGTCGACAAATCCAGTCCGCGCAAGATTTATGAAACCATAAAGGGGGCAGAAAAAGTGCTTCAGGGCGGAACTTCACTGGTGGTATTTCCTGAGGGAGCACGTACTTTTACCGGCCACATGGCGAACTTCAAAAAAGGTGCCTTTCTGTTGGCCGACCAGCTTCAGTTGCCCGTCATTCCGCTGACGATAGACGGTTCTTTCGACATCCTTCCTCGTACGGGCAAACTCCTTCACTGGCATCCGATGACGCTGACTATACATGAGCCTATTTACCCGCTTGGCAAGAAAGGTGAAGAAAACCTGCAAATGCTGATGACAGAATCGTATAAAGCGATAGAGAAAGATTTGCCCGAAAAATATAAGGGTAAGGTTGAAAATCCCGACCAGTAAGACGTTTTACCCCCTTTATCTCATTCAGTTGACATCATACCGGAGTTCCGGTAGATGCGCATGCAGATAAAGGGGGTAAAATATGCAGTCAGGTTTATAGAAAAGTTGTGCGTTCTCTTTTAAAACCTGCTGGCCTTTGTAATATGATTTGTACAAAGTCTTCAGAAATTTGTACAAAAAAACGGAAAATTTGTACAAATTTTCCGTTAAGCATTATCTTCTTTTATGATTCTTTTCCCGATGTCTTTCCGAAGTTCTGAAGTCGACAGCCTGCAAAGCTCTTATTGAACGGCTTGCAGTTTGTCCATGTTGCTACGTGCTACCGAAACATATTCCTTAATCATCGGATTGTTTTTGAACGATTCGGGAGCATTGTTTACTATTTCTTCCATGACAGGAGTGAGTACCGGATAAGGAAATCCGTTGCATAGCATCAGAAATACGCCTGTTCCCAATACATTGTCATAATTTTCTTCGATAAAGGTCTTGGCAAGTTCGTCCATGTCGTGCCCCAGTGCAGTACGTTGTTTATCCATTTCTTCCTGGATAAATTTGGGGTCCTTGCCGTCCATAATCATGCGGCTTTCCATTCTTTCAACTTCGTAAGCCCGGTCTTCCAGAGAAGTTTTCTTTACGATGAATTCGTTGAAACTGTCATTCAGGGGAGTTCCCTTTATCGAAAAGCCGGCCTTGTCGATATTGATGTTGATATTACCTTCTTCTATCACAACCGGCATGATACAGTCATCATCCATATACAGCGAGGCAATGACCGTAGAATCTACTTTCCCTTTCATCTTGAAAATTCCGTGTATCACTTCCGCCGAGTCGATATTTACCAGCTTGTCGCCGGAAGGCACCTTTATGAAAAGCATTTTTCCGTCCAGTTTCGATACAGAAGAAATACCCTCTATATTATATTTCTTTCCGCATGAAGCGCAAATGATGGCACAAAAGAGAAAAAAATAAAATCTATACATGCAATAAGCCTTTAGAAAATTCTTGGGCAAAGGTATAATGTTTAGAAATGTCGTGAAAATAAATTATCAAAAATTAAACTAAATAGAGGATTATTACTGAATTAAGATACGCTAAACGTATTTTTCGCTATCTTTGCTAACTATTGCGGATAAAGGGAAAATATTCAATTATCATTTAAATATCATAACAATGAAAAAACTCAAAGTATTAGCATTTGCACTGATTTGTGCAGCCTTTTCACCGGTGAAAGCCGACGAAGGAATGTGGCTCCTTCAGTTGATGAAGGAACAGAACCTTGCCGACCGTATGAAAGCACAAGGTCTGAAAATGGATATTGCCGATATTTACAGTCCGAACAGCGTGACACTGAAAGACGCTGTGGGTATTTTCGGACGTGGATGTACGGGTGAAATCATATCTCCGGACGGATTGATCCTGACAAATCACCATTGTGGTTACGATGCTATTCAGCAGCATAGCTCGGTTGAGCATGACTATCTGACCGATGGTTTCTGGGCAAAAAGCCGTGCTGAGGAACTTCCTACTCCGGGATTGACTTTTAAGTTTGTAGAACGAATCGTGGATGTAACCGATAAGGTAAATCAAGATATTAAAGACGGAAAGGTTACCGAAATCAATTCTTTCGGTGCTGAATATCTGAATGAACTGGCATCTGAAGAGTTGAAGAAGAGTGACTTGAAGGATAAACCGGGTATTTCTACCGAAGCACTTCCGTTCTACGAAGGAAACAAGTTCTATCTGTTCTTTATCAAGACATACAGCGATGTGCGTATGGTTGCCGCTCCTCCTTCGTCAATTGGTAAGTTCGGTGGTGAAACCGACAACTGGATGTGGCCGCGTCATACGGGCGACTTCTCTATGTTCCGTATTTATGCCGATAAAGATGGTAATCCGGCAGAATATAGTGCAGAGAATGTGCCTCTGAAGGTGAAGAAGCATCTGGCTATTTCGTTGAAGGGCTTGCAGGAAGGCGACTATGCCATGATTATGGGATTCCCGGGAAGTACAAGTCGTTACCTGACGGAGAGCGAAGTAAGAATGCGTATGGAAGGTACGAATACTCCTCGTATTCAAGTTCGTGAAGCACGTCAGAACGTGTTGCGTAAGGAAATGGCTGCCAGCGATAAGGTACGTATCCAGTATGCAAGTAAGTTCGCTTCTTCCAGCAACTACTGGAAAAACTCTATCGGTATGAACAAGGCTATTATCGACAATAAGGTGCTTGAGGCAAAGGCTGAACAGGAAGCTAAGTTTGCTCAGTTTGCTAAAGAACAGAACAATGCCGACTATGCCAAGGTGGTAAGCCAGATTGACGAGTATGTTCAGAAGGCTACTCCGATAACCAAACAGATGGTTTACTTCAGCGAAACATTCAGAAGCGGCATCGAGTTTGGTGCAACTTACATGTTGTTCAACGACTTGAAGACGGCGCTGGAGAAAGGCAAAAAGAAAGATGTTGAAAAGGCTATCAGCAACCTGAAGGAAGCGTATGCCGATGTTCACAATAAGGATTACGACCACGAAGTAGACCGCAAGGTTGCCAAGGTGCTGATTCCGCTGTACGCCAAGAGTGTTCCGGCTGATGCACTGCCTGCATTCTATCAGACTATCCAGACAAAGTTCAAAGGTGATTACAATGCTTATATCGATGCTTTGTACGATAACAGTATCTTCTCTAACGAAAAGAACTTCAATGCGTTCATCAGCAACCCTACGGTAAAGGCTATCGACAATGACCTGGCTATCCAGTATTCGTCAAGCAAGAACGACATGGCGCAGAAGTTGAGAGAAAAATATAGTGCTGTAAGCGGTGATATCGACTTGCTGCACAAGACTTATGTGCGTGGTTTGTGCGAAATGTATGCTCCGACTCCGAAAGCTCCGGATGCTAACTTTACTATCCGTCTGACTTACGGTAACGTAAAATCGTACGATCCGAAGGATGGCATTCACTACAAATATTATACAACCCTGAAGGGAGTAATGGAAAAGGAAGACCCGAACAATCCGGAATTTGTTGTTCCTGCTAAACTGAAAGAGTTGTATGCTACGAAGAACTTCGGCCGCTATGCATTGCCTAACGGTGAAATGCCGACTTGCTTCCTGACTACCAACGATATTACTGGCGGTAACTCAGGTTCTCCGGTGCTGAATGGCAACGGCGAACTGATCGGTGCTGCTTTCGACGGAAACTGGGAATCACTTTCGGGTGACATCAACTTCGACAACAACCTCCAGCGTTGTATTGCCGTAGATATTCGTTATGTATTATTCATCGTCGAGAAACTGGGTGGCTGCAAGAACCTGATCGACGAAATGACTATCGTTGAATAATGAAGAAAACCTTATTATTTTCCATGCTTGCCGCATGCTCTCTCGCCGGATATGCCGACGAGGGCATGTGGATGCTGACCGACCTGAAGAAACAGAATGCTGCTGTCATGCAGGATCTGGGTCTGGATATCAGCATCGACAAGGTGTATTGTCCCGACGACAGTATCAGCCTGAAGGATGCTGTTGTGCATTTCGGTGGCGGATGTACTGGAGAAGTTGTTTCTTCCGAAGGACTGGTGCTGACCAATCATCACTGCGGATATCAGTATATCCAGCAGCACAGCTCGGTGGAACACGATTATCTGACCGATGGTTTCTGGGCAATGAGCCGTGCAGAAGAACTTCCTTGTGAGGGACTGACCATTACGTTTATCGACCGTATCCTCGATGTGACGGATTATGTGCAGGAACAATTGAAAAAGGATGATGATCCGGAAGGACTGAATTACCTTTCTCCTTCGTACTTGTCGACCGTTGCAGCGCGTTTTGCCAAGAAAGAAAATATCAAGACGGACGATTTTACCGTTCTCGAACTGAAGCCGTTCTACGGAGCCAACAAGTATTACCTGTTTGTCAAGACGGTGTATAAGGATATTCGTATGGTGGGTGCTCCTCCTTCTTCTATCGGAAAGTTCGGAGCCGATACGGATAACTGGATGTGGCCGCGTCATTGTGGTGATTTTTCTATCTTCCGCATTTATGCGTCGAAGGATGGAAAGCCTGCCAATTATGCAGCCGATAATGTTCCACTGAAGGTTAAGAAACATCTTACTATCAACATGGGTGGCATTAAGGAAGGCGATTTTACTTTCGTAATGGGATTTCCCGGACGTAACTGGCGTTACATGATCAGTGATGAAGTGGAGGAACGTATGCAGACTACCAACTTTATGCGTGATACCGTGCGCGGAGTCCGTCTGCGAGTGCTGGGTGAAGAAATGGCAAAAGATGCCAAAACACGTATCCAGTATGCAGCCAAGTATGCTTCTTCTGCCAATTACTGGAAGAATGCTATCGGCATGAACGAAGGACTTGTGTCGCTGAAAGTGCTCGACCGTAAGAAAGATGAACAGAAACGTCTGCTGGCTTTCGGCGAGGAAACAGGTAATGACAGCTATCGTCAGGCATACGAAACGATCAAGCAGATTGTGGCCAAGCGTCACGATGCGGTATATCATCAGCAGGCTATCTATGAAGCGTTGATGCTGGGTACGGAGTTTTCGAAGATTCCTGACACGGATAAGTTGCTTGCTTCGCTGGAAAAAAATGATAAAAAAGGTATAAAAGCGGCTGTTGCTGCTTTGGACGAGCAAGGAAAGAAGTTCTTTAATAAAGATTACAGTACGGCAGTCGACCGCAAGGTTTCCAAACAATTGATTGCACTGTATGCACAGCTGATTCCTGCCGGACAGCGTATCAGCATCTTCAAGCTGATAGATGACAAATTCGGTGGCAATACCGATGCTTTTGTCGACGCTTGCTTTGACAAGTCAATCTTCCGTAGTCCTGAGGCTCTGGCTGCTTTCCTGAAAAATCCTAATGCCGAAAAACTGAAAAACGACCCGATGGTGCAATATGCCAAGTCGGTGAAGGAAGGTTACAAGGCTATGGATGAGGCCATGAAAGCAGAAACGAATGCATATAACCGTGCTCACAAGACATGGGTTGCCGGTATGTTGGCTCTGAAACAGAAGGAAGGTAAGGCCATTTATCCGGATGCAAACTCTACCTTGCGACTGACCTACGGAAAGATTGGTTCGTATGAGCCTGCCGACGGCAAGGAGTATTTGTATTATACTACCTTGAAGGGAGTTATGGAAAAAGAAGATCCGGACAATCCGGAGTTTGTAGTTTCTCCCAAATTGAAGGAATTGTATGAAAAGAAGGACTTCGGACCGTATGCCATGTCCGACGGACGGATGCCTGTATGCTTTGTTACAGCAACCGATAACACGGGAGGTAATTCAGGTTCTCCGGTCTTCAACGCAAAAGGTGAACTGATAGGTGTCGGCTTCGACCGCAACTATGAAGGTCTGACCGGCGATATTGCCTATAATCCGCAGTTGCAGCGTGCTGCCTGTGTCGATATTCGCTATGTATTGTTTGTCATCGATAAATATGCCGGTGCCAAGCATCTGATAGACGAAATGACTATCGTGCGTTGACATGATACATGTTCTTAAAAAAACATGGTAATGAAATAAAGAAAACGTGGCGAGAGATAAAAAAACGCCGGGATGAATTGAATGATTTGTCCCGGCGTTTTTCTTTGTATATTAATGTTTCTTTTCTTTCTCTTCTTCCTGAGGTATGCGGAAAGCTGTATACAGTTCCAGTACGGCTGCAATGGTGAGGCAGGCTACCCACTCGTTTCGTTTCCAGAGTATCATCATTACTCCGGCTACCACCAGTAGGATGGCTCCTATAATTTGCTGGCGACGTAAGCGGCGGATAACGATATTTTTGCCTTCGTAGCCGCTCATGACCTGTACATAAGCAAACATAATGGCACCTATTAGATAAAAATACGGAGCCCATACCAGTTTGGTTATCTGTAACGCTGCTCCCAATAATAAAACTATCGCCCCTACGATAGCTATGACAGAATAGTATTTACTCATCCTTGTTCTTTTTCAAATCTTCTTCAAAAATATAAATATCCTCGTTTTCTTTCTTCATCAGATACTTTTCGCGGGCAACTTTTTCCAGTTCCTCCGGATTGGAAGTCAGTTCTTTCAGTTCACGGCTATCCCTTTCGTACTGCTTGCGGTAATGTTCGATTTCAGTATTGAGTGTACGAATCTCACGCCAGTGCGAAAAGCGCTGTATCAGACTGTTTTCTTCATCCAATACACCGATTATCAGCAAAAAGGCAAGTATCGTAATGAGATATTTATGCCGACGGATGTATTCCCATGCTTTTTTCAGTTTGCTCATATAATCTATCCTAATGATTCACAGGCAAAGATAGTGATTATCTGTGAAGTCTGTGTGTTCGTAGATTTTATTTTTTCAGAACGGGAGGACGCCATCTCCCGATGATGTACTTTTACTGTCGAATATTTACCCGGCATTGATTGCTTATTTTATGTTATAATTATGCAATATTGTGTACTTTTCTGTCAAAATGAATGATTTTATTCTATTTTTATTGATTATTGAAAATATTTTCTATATGTTTGTGACATAGAAATAAGGTAAAAAAGAAAGGAATACAGAATGGTTTACGACATTGAGATGCTGAAACGCTTTTATGCATCGTATGCAGTGCATGTAGATGCGGCGCGTGTAAAACTGGGAAAGGCCATGACATTGGCAGAGAAAATACTTTATGCTCATTTGTATGATGCGGGCACAGCTGCCGCTTTCCGTCGTGGAGAAGATTATGTAAACTTTCGTCCGGACAGGGTTGCCATGCAGGATGCTACGGCACAAATGGCATTGTTGCAGTTCATGAACTCAGGAAAGGATAGTTCTGCGGTTCCTGCTACGGTACATTGCGACCATCTCATTCAGGCATATCGCGGAGTGAAAGAGGATTTGCCTGTAGCCGAAGAGACGAACAAAGAGGTATACAGCTTTTTGAAGAGTGTTGCCTCCAAATATAATATTGGTTTCTGGAAACCGGGGGCGGGTATCATTCATCAGGTTGTTTTGGAGAATTATGCGTTTCCGGGAGGAATGATTGTAGGAACCGATTCACATACTCCTAATGCCGGTGGTCTGGGTATGATTGCCATCGGGGTAGGAGGAGCTGATGCTGTAGATGTGATGACCGGTATGGAGTGGGAGCTGAAAATGCCGAAGCTTATCGGTGTGCGTCTGAAAGGTAAGCTGAATGGTTGGGCTTCGCCGAAAGATGTCATATTGAAACTGGCGGGTATGCTTACCGTAAAAGGAGCTACCAACGCCATTATAGAATATTTTGGAGAAGGAACGGCTTCTCTGTCTGCTACCGGAAAGGCAACTATCTGTAACATGGGTGCCGAGGTGGGAGCTACGACTTCTATTTTCCCTTATGATGCGGAAATGGAAAAGTATCTGTGTGCTACAGGACGTAAGGAAGTGGCAACGATGGCTTCGGGTAATGCGCTGTATCTGAAGGCTGATGCAGAAGTAGAAGCTCATCCGGAAAGCTATTATGATAAGGTTATCGATATCGACTTGTCTACACTGGAACCTTATATCAATGGGCCGTTTACGCCCGATGCGGCATGCCCGATATCGGAATTTGCGGAAAAAGTACGTACAAACGGTTATCCGCAGCGTATGGAAGTGGGGCTGATAGGCTCGTGTACAAATTCTTCGTATCAGGATTTAAGCCGTGCTGCTTCGCTGGCACGTCAGGTGAAAGCTAAAGGGTTGAAAATGGCTGCCCAGCTTATCATCAATCCGGGCTCGGAACAGATTTACTGTACGGCGAAACGTGACGGAATGATAGCCGATTTCGAGGCGGTAGGTGGTGTGATTATGACAAACGCCTGTGGTCCGTGCATCGGGCAGTGGAAACGTGTGACGGATGATCCGCTGCGCGCCAATTCCATCGTTACTTCATTTAACCGGAATTTTGCCAAGCGTGCCGACGGAAACCCGAATACGCATGCCTTTGTAGCTTCGCCGGAACTGGCTATGGCGCTGGCTATTGCCGGTGATTTGTGCTTCAATCCGCTGACCGATTCGTTGACTAATGAAAAAGGTGAGCTGGTCAAGCTGGATGCACCTGTAGGAGAAACGCTGCCGGATAAGGGATTTACGGTAGACGACAACGGATATGTAGCTCCGGCTGCCGACGGCAAGAATATAGAAGTTTCGATTGCTCCCGATTCGAAGCGCTTACAGAAACTGGCTCCTTTTGCGGCTTGGGATGGAAAGGACCTGACAGATATGCCGTTGTTGATTAAGACACAGGGCAAATGTACTACCGACCATATCTCGATGGCGGGACCGTGGCTCCGTTTCCGCGGACATCTGGAAAACATTTCCGACAACATGCTGATGGGAGCTGTAAACGCATTCAATGGCAAGACCAATAGTGTGTGGAATAGACTGACGGGCGAGTATGAAGCCGTTTCGAGTGTAGCAAAGCAATATAAGGCAAAAGGCATTCCTTCTATTGTAGTGGCAGAGGAAAACTACGGAGAAGGTTCGAGCCGTGAACATGCAGCTATGGAACCTCGTTTCCTGAATGTGCGCGTAATTCTTGCCAAGAGTTTTGCCCGCATTCACGAAACAAACCTGAAGAAGCAAGGTATGCTGGCACTTACCTTTGTAAATAAAGACGATTACGACAAGATACAAGAACACGATCTCATCTCGGTAGTAGGACTGGATAGCTTTGCTCCGGGAAAACCGTTGCAGGTAATCGTGAAACATGAAGACGGAACAGAAGATTCATTCCTCGCATCGCATACGTACAATGAAATGCAGATCGGTTGGTTTAAAGCAGGGTGTGCCCTGAATACATTCAAAAAACAATAAAAAAGATTATGAGTAAAGTCTATATGCAAGATGGTCGGCTGGTAGTGCCCGACTGTGTAACAGTTCCTTTTATAGAAGGTGATGGAGTAGGAGCTGAGATAACTCCTGTATGTCAGCAGATTGTAAACGAAGCCGTTAAGCTGGCTTACAGCGGTAAACGCTCCATCGAATGGAAAGAAGTGCTGGCAGGTGGAAAAGCTTTTGCACAGACCGGCGAATGGTTGCCGGAAGCTACGATGGATGCTTTCCGCGAGTATCTGATAGGTATTAAGGGACCGCTTACTACACCGGTAGGTGGAGGAATCCGTTCGCTGAATGTTGCTTTGCGTCAGACGCTCGACTTGTATGTCTGCCTGCGTCCGGTACGCTGGTTCCGTGGAGTCGTTTCTCCCGTCAAGGAACCGGAAAAAGTAGATATGCATATTTTCCGTGAGAATACAGAAGATATTTATGCCGGTATCGAATGGGAACAGGGTACTCCCGAAGCGCAGAAGTTTTATGCTTTCCTGCGCGATGAAATGGGCGTGAAGAAGGTACGTTTCCCCGAAACTTCATCGTTCGGGGTAAAGCCTGTTTCGGTAGAAGGGACCAAACGTCTGGTACGTGCGGCTATTTTGTATGCGTTGCAGCATAAACTGCCGTCGGTTACACTGGTGCACAAAGGAAACATCATGAAGTTTACCGAAGGAGGTTTCAAGCGCTGGGGGTACGAAGTGGCAGAAACGGAGTTTGCCGACCGTACGTTTACGATGAACCAGTACAATCAGTTGAAGAAGGATTTGGGCGAAGAATCAGCAAAAGCTGCACTGGCCGATGCGATGAATACAGGAAAAGTTATCATCAAGGATTGCATTGCCGATGCTTTCTTGCAGAATACACTGCTTATTCCGGAAGAATATTCGGTTATTGCCACCCTGAACCTGAACGGAGATTATATATCCGACCAGTTGGCTGCCATGGTAGGTGGCATCGGAATCGCTCCGGGAGCCAATATCAATTACCTGACGGGACATGCCATTTTCGAAGCTACTCACGGTACGGCCCCCGATATTGCCGGAAAGAATGTGGTGAATCCCTGCTCGTTGTTGCTGTCGTCTGTCATGATGCTGGAATATCTGGGATGGAAAGAAGCTGCTACCCTCATAACCAATGCTCTGGAACAACTGTTTGAGGCGGGAGAAGCAACGTCCGATCTGGCACGCTTCATGCCCGAAGGAAAAGCTTTGGGTACGAAAGAGTTCGGACAGCGTGTGTTAGAATCATTATAATCAAGAGCGTATCAAGACATGAAAAAAGAATATATCGTATATAAACTTTCGGAGTGTGCCAAACAGGCATGCCGGATAGACAATGAGCTTTTCACGAAATACAACGTGAAGCGCGGATTGCGTAATGAAGACGGAACGGGTGTTCTCGTGGGACTGACCAAGATTGGTAACGTTGTAGGATATGAACGTACGGAAGATGGCTTGAAGCCTATTCCCGGAAAACTGTTTTACAGAGGGTATGATCTGGACGATATTGCCCACGCCCTGCTGAGAGAAAAACGTTTCGGCTTCGAGGAGGTTGCTTATCTGCTGCTTTCGGGAGAACTGCCCGACAGCGAACAACTGGAGGCTTTCAAGGAGCTGATAAACGACAATATGCCGCTCGACAAGAAGACGACCATGAATATCATCGACTTGGAGGGACAGAACATCATGAACATCCTGGCACGAAGTGTGCTCGAAATGTATACCTTCGATCCGAATCCGGACGATATCTCACGCGATAACCTGATGCGTCAGTCCATCGAACTGATATCAAAGTTCCCTACCATCATTGCTTATGCGTACAGTATCTATCGTCACAGTATTCACGGACGTTCGCTTCATATCCGTCATCCGCACGAAAACCTGTCGATAGCCGAGAACTTTCTTTACATGATAAAGAAGGACTATACGCCGCTGGAAGCTCGTATGCTCGATTTGCTGCTGGTACTTCAGGCAGAACACGGTGGTGGTAACAACTCAACCTTTACGGTACGTGTAACCAGCTCTACCCGTACGGATACTTACTCCAGCATTGCGGCAGGCATCGGCTCGTTGAAAGGTCCTTTGCATGGCGGCGCGAATATACAAGTTGTCAAGATGTTCCATCACCTGAAGGAAGTTATCTCCGACTGGACGAACGTAGATGAAATAGATACGTACCTGATGCGTATGTTACGTAAGGAGGCATACGACGGCAGCGGGCTGATTTATGGTATCGGACATGCCGTTTATACCATTTCCGACCCCCGTGCTGTACTTCTGAAAGAGCTGGCAAGCGAACTGGTTGCCGAGAAGGGATGCGAAAAAGAATTCGCTTTCCTCGAACTGCTGGAACAGCGTGCCATCGAATGCTTCAAGAAAGTGAAAGGGACGAAGAAACAAGTTTGTTCGAACGTCGACTTCTATTCAGGATTTATCTACGAGATGATGGGTCTTCCGATGGAGATTTATACGCCGCTCTTTGCCATGGCACGTATCGTAGGATGGACGGCACACCGCATCGAGGAATTGAATTTCGAGGGACGTCGTATCATTCGTCCGGCATACAAGAACGTGCTTGAGGAAGTCGGGTATGTTCCTATAACAGAGCGATAAGATTTCTTTTTGATAACTGTTTGCATTCAGCACAAGAAACTGTCTGGGTTTTCGTTTGGAAAAGCGTAAACGTGGACAGTTTTTTATTGCTTTTTCTTGAAGTATATCCTATTGGTGGGTATCGAATGATATTGTCTTTTAAATAATTCTTATTATCCTGACAATTAAAGATGGATACGTTTCGGTTATTTTTTGTACAAAAAAATTTTTTATTTGTACAAAATTTCCGAAAACGTGCAGAGGTTTTTTCTGAATCGTCTGAACGAATAGATAAAGTAACCTTGCTTTCCGATAAAGGCTAAGCAGGCTTTAGGAGGAATCGGTTGTTTAAGCTGTTTGGTGAGAACTGAAGGCATACAACTGATACTTCGTGATATATTGATAAATAAAACAAGCTCCGGATGGGTGACTGGTAATCGATAGGATTATTTTCACCATCCGGAGCTTGTTTTTTCTTATCTGAGGTAAGTGGCCTCGATGCCAACTTGAGAGCAGTCGGCTCCTATCGGAGGATTCTGCTTGTAAAGAGCGATATTGACTTCGCTGATTGTTGGGAAATCGTCCAGCAGCCTCCTGGCTATTCTCCATGCCACATGTTCCAGTAGTTGGGAAGGAATACTCATCTCCTTTTTCACGGCACTGAACACTTCCGCATAGTTGACGGTACCTTCCAGCCGGTCGGTTTCCGCAGCTTGTGCGAAGTCTGTCTTCAAGCGCAAGTCGATGGTATATTCTGCACCTACCTGATTTTCCTGAGGAAGCACACCGTGATAAGCATACAACTTCAGACCTTTCAGGTGGATATACATGTTTGCTGTCGGTTTCATAGGATTATCCGCAACGAGATGTTCCGCAAGTCTTACAAATCAGGCAGCCTTCCTGGTAAACCAAGGTTTCGTGTCCACAGTTAGGACATTTCATTCCTTTGGCTTCGGTTCCGTCTTGTACATATTTCTTCAGTGCACGCTGTACACCGTTCTTCCAAGTGTTGATGTTTTCGCTGTCGAGCTGCAGTGAGCTAACCAGCTTGATAACCTGTTCGATAGGCATACGGTAACGTAATACACCCGATATCAGCTTGGCATAGTTCCAGTATTCCTTGTTGAACTTCTCGGACAAACCTTCGATAGTCATCTTGTAGCCTCGCTTGTTCTCGAACTGGAAGTCGTAGTGTTTAGTTCCGTCTTCGTCGTAACTCTTGATGATACGTCCTGAAGTAACAGATTTTGGCAGGACGATGCCTTCTTCGTCGTCTTGCAGACCGGTGAATATTTCATAGGGATGACCGTCCAGCAGTCCGACGAAAGCTACCCATTTTTCTTTGTTGTTCTGGAAACGGACAACATCTGCTTCGAGTACACGCGGACGTACTTCTGTTATCTGAGGTGGTTTGCAGTGGCAGTCATCTTCTTTCGGAGTGTCTTTTTTCTTCTGTGTAGAGATAAGAACTCCCGCACGTGAGCCGTCGCGATATACGGTACAGCCTTTACATCCCGAGCGCCATGCTTCTACATACAGACGGTTTACCAGTTCTTCGTCGACAGAATTCGGCAAGTTGATGGTAACGCTGATAGAATGGTCTACCCATTTCTGAATACGTCCCTGCATCTTGACCTTCATCAGCCAGTCTACATCGTTTGATGTTGCTTTATAATAAGGAGATTTGGCAACCAGTTCGTCTATTTCTTCTTGTGTATAATGCTTGTCTGGATCATATCCGTTGATTTTCATCCAAGTGAGGAACTTGTGATGGAATACCACGTATTCTTCAAAAGCATCTCCTGTTTCGTCTACGAAGTCAATATGTACATTGGCATCGTTCGGATTTACTTTGCGGCGGCGTTTGTATACCGGCATAAATACAGGTTCGATACCCGAAGTGGTTTGAGTCATCAAGCTGGTTGTTCCGGTAGGAGCGATGGTAAGACACGCAATGTTACGGCGGCCATATTTCTTCATATCCTCGTACAGTTCCGGATCGGCATCCTTTATACGGTTGATAAACGGATTGTTTGCCTCACGTGCTGCGTCGTATATTTGGAATGCTCCACGTTCTTTTGCCATGTTGACAGAAGAACGGTATGCTTCGATTGCAATGGTTTTGTGAACTTTTTCAGAGAATTCGGTAGCTTCTTCTGTTCCGTAGCGTAATCCCATGGCTGCAAGCATATCTCCTTCGGCAGTGATACCTACTCCTGTACGGCGTCCTAATCCGGATTTGTGATAAATCTTTTCCCACAGATGACGTTCAGTTCCCTTTACTTCTTCGCTTTCTGGATCCGAATCGATCTTTTCCATGATTTTTTCAATCTTTTCAAGTTCCAGATCGATAATGTCGTCCATGATACGTTGTGCCAGTCCGACATGTTTCTTGAACAGTTCAAAGTCGAAATAAGCTTCCGGGGTAAACGGATTTACTACATACGAGTATAAGTTGATGGCCAGCAGACGGCAGGAGTCGTACGGACACAAGGGAATTTCACCACAAGGATTGGTTGAAACTGTGCGGAATCCCAGGTCTGCGTAGCAGTCGGGTACTGATTCGCGTATGATGGTATCCCAGAACAATACACCGGGTTCAGCCGATTTCCATGCGTTGTGTACAATCTTCTTCCACAAAGCCGAAGCATCGATTTCCTTCTTTACTTGAGGATTTTCAGAATCAATCGGGAACTGTTGGGTATAGGTACGGTTCTCAACAGCAGCCTGCATGAATTCATCGTCCAGCTTGACAGAAACATTTGCTCCTGTAACTTTTCCTTCTGTCATTTTAGCATCGATGAATGCTTCTGAGTCCGGATGTTTGATTGAAACGCTAAGCATCAGTGCACCGCGGCGTCCGTCTTGGGCAACTTCACGAGTTGAATTTGAATAACGTTCCATGAAAGGAACCAGACCGGTAGAAGTTAATGCAGAATTCTTGACCGGAGAACCTTTCGGACGGATGTGTGAAAGGTCATGACCTACACCTCCACGACGTTTCATCAATTGTACTTGCTCTTCATCGATGCGGATGATTGCACCGTAAGAGTCGGCCGATCCTTCCAGACCGATAACAAAACAATTGGATAGTGAAGCTACTTGATAATCATTTCCGATACCCGTCATCGGACTTCCTTGCGGAACGATGTACTTAAAGTGATCGAGTAAGCCGAAGAGTTCTTCCGAACTGAGTGCATTAGGATATTTTGCCTCAATGCGGGCTACTTCATTAGCTATACGCCAATGCATATCCTCAGGAGATTTTTCGTAGATGTTTCCAAAGGAATCTTTTACTGCGTACTTGTTTACCCACACGCGAGCAGCAAGTTCATCCCCATTAAAATACTGTAACGAGGCCTTGTAAGCTTCGTCATAGCTGTACGTTTGTTTTTCCACTTTTATATAATGATGTTAGTTCGTTATTCTGTAATATGTATAGTTTCGCTTTTTATTCAATAACAAACTGCTGCAAAGCTAAAGATGTTTTTCTGATTTGCAAAATAAAACAGAAAGAAGTTATCAACAATCTGAAAAGTTTTCCGTTTTTATGTTTTAAATGTTTGGTAATTAGTTGCTTGGCTATTTGTGGGTGCTTGCGAAGTTTACTATTTTGAATAACAATGCTTTATTCTTGTGTTTGTTGGCGTTTCATTGGCATATACTTATTTTTTATTTGTATCTTTGTAGATAAATTAAAAATATTGATTATGGATTCTATAAAAAACAGACGTACGATACGTAAATACAAGGCTCAGGACGTTCCGGCTGATCTTTTGAACGAAATGCTCGAAACTGCTTTTCGTGCTGCTACCATGGGAAATATGCAATTGTATAGTGTGGTAGTGACTCGTGATCCTGCTATGAAGGCTAAGTTGGCGCCTGCTCATTTTAATCAGCCGATGGTGACTTCTGCTCCTGTTGTCTTGACTTTCTGTGCCGATTTCAATCGCTTCAGTAAATGGTGTCGTCAGCGGAAGGCAGAACCGGGTTATGATAACTTGCTTTCTTTTATGAATGCAATGACAGATGCGTTGCTGGTCACTCAGAACTTTTGCACGATTGCGGAGGATAAGGGACTGGGAACTTGTTTTCTGGGTACTACTATTTATAATCCTCATCAGATTATAGAGATTTTACATTTACCGGAGCTGGTTGTTCCTGTTGCAACTATTACGTTGGGCTATCCGGATGAAACTCCTGTTCAGCCCGATCGTTTGCCGATAAAGGGTATTATACACGAAGAGGTTTATCACGATTATACGCCAGAGGATATAGACGAAATCTTTGCTTATAAAGAATCACTTCCTGAAAATCGTCAGTTTGTGGAAATCAATCACACTGAAACTTTAGCTCAGATTTTTACGGATATCCGTTATCGGAAAGCTGATAATGAAGTGATGTCGGACATGCTGAAGAAAACATTGAAAGAACAGAAATTCGATAAGTAAAAAACATTACTCAGTTTCTATCCTTGTATTTCTCTTTTCTGTTCTGCGTTGGTTGAAAAGTGAAACAGGTATTTTAGCACAAGGCTGGGGAAAACTTAGATAATAAAAAATCGCCCTCTCAAAAATTTTATTTGAATTTCAGAGGGGGCGATTTCTATTTTTATTTGATGATAATCCCGAATGTTGGGAATGTGAATCTTTAGCTGTAATACATTTCCTTTTTCTTCGGGTATCAATGGTTTCATCTTTATTTCTGATGCAAGCTGGCTTCTATTTCTTCGATTTCAGCCTTGAATGCTTTATCTACTTCTACTTGATCTTTTACAATCTTGCATGCATGAAGTACGGTCGCATGATCCTTATTGCCGATGAGTTGACCAATCTTGGATGAAGAAGTGTCTGTATGTTTCTTTGCCAGATACATGGCAACCTGACGTACTTGGACAACTTCACGTTTGCGCGTTTTAGTATGGATGGTCGAAGCATCTACCTTGTAGTGGCTGCATACCTTTTCGATAATATTATCTACTGTGAGCGGTTTCACCTCAGCACAGCGTACAGCCTTGCGTACGATGCGTTGCGCTAAGTCGAGGTTTATTTCACGCTTCAACTGGATAGAGTATACTAACAATGAGTTTACGATACCTTCCAGCTCACGTACACTTTCGTTTACGTTTTCAGCAATGTAGCAAATAACAGATTCAGGAATGATTAATCCATCACGGCGAATCTTATCGCGCAGGATATTCTTGCGTAATTCGATGTCCGGTTTTTCCAATTCTGCTACCAGTCCCCATTTGAAACGAGTCAGCAAACGATCTTCCATACCTTGCAACATAACGGGAGCACGGTCGGAAGTAAGAATCAGCTGCTTGCCATTCTGATGCAAGTGATTGAATATATGGAAGAATGTATTCTGCGTCTTTGTAACTCCCGCAAACTCTTGAATATCATCGATTATCAGAACATCAATCGTCTGATAGAAACTGATGAAATCGTTAAAGTGGTTTGTGCGTACAGAATCAGTGTATTGTACCTGAAACAAATGAGCAGATACATAGAGCACACGCTTTTCTGGATACAATTCCTTGATACGTGTACCTATAGCGTTGATAAGGTGAGTTTTTCCTACACCCGACGGACCGTACAAAAACAACGGGTTGAATGTACGTGCCGGATTCTGTGCTACTGTTTCTGCAACAGTTCTGGAAAACTCATTGCTTGTTCCTTTTATAAAGTTTTCGAAATTGTAGTTCGGGTTCAAGTGTGGATCCAGATCCTGTACAGCCGGAGCTTGTAACAGGCTGGGCGCTTTATTACCATTATGTATAGGCGTTTGCGGAGGCAAAGCTGACGAACGCTCTGTCCCTTTCATGTCAATGGCTATATGATTTGTCTTATCGGTAAGGATAGAATACATCAACTCTGTTCCTTCACCAATCTCCTTATATATAGCGGCACGCAAAAGTCCCACATATTTTTCCTCTAAGTATTCATAGAAGAAAGGACTGGGGACTCCGATTGTCAAGGCCTTATCCTCAAATTTTAATGGCACGACAGGTTCGAACCATGTTTTATAGGCTGTCGCATTAACGTTATCCTTTATGAAATTTAGGCAACGTTTCCATAATACAATAGCCTGATTGTTCTCAATCATATTTAATCTGTTATTAATAAAGCGAAACTTCTACGCTGCAAATTTCGTAATCAATTTTCAGAAAAACAAATCTCTTTTTGCTTGCTTTTTTGATTAATCTTGCAATGTATTGTAAATCAGTATATTGTTTACTAAAGCTTTTTGATTGGCAATTTTTGTGATTTGCTTGTTTGCAAGAAGTTGTTTCTCAAATATTTATATATTTGTATGATTCTTGTCTGTTTTTAACTTGCTGATATTCCGGTGTTGAATATCAGCAAGTTATTGTTTCTTATAAGATGATATAACCTTATTTTGCTATTTAGAATATTTCTATATAAGCAAGATTATTTGTCTTTTTTTCCGAAGAGCGAGAAGTGTACATAACGTTTTGGGTGTGCCTTTAAATCTTCCAGCAGACTGGCTGCATTGGCAGTCGTTGCATTCAGGTTGTTGTATAGGCTGGAATCGTTCATCAGCAGTCCTAAAGAGTTGTCTTTTCTGTTCAGTTTATCGGTGAGCAGATATACATTATGAAGTGTTGAGTCTGCTTTTGCAATAGTAGCTGCATAGTCAACATCCTTCAGGTTATCGCTGATTGTCTTCAGGTTTTCTGTAATAGCGGTTACATTGCTGGTGAGTTTAGGAACATCTGTCACCATCAGTTTGTTTAACTGTGTGCTTGTTGCATTCAGTGATGCAGTCAGTTGTTCGGCATTATGCAAAGTTTTGCTCAATGCAGGATCGGCAAGCAGTTTGTTTAGTGAGCCTAAGATTGAGTCCAATTTAGGCAGCATCTGTTCTACTTTGGGAAGCAATTCTTTTTCGGCTGCTCCCAGCAATCCGGTATTTGCTGTTCCTGGCAAGGTATCCCCCTCATTATAATAAGTATTGCTTTCATGGTTCAGCAGCAGATTCATCTTGACGGTTCCCAGCATTTCGGTTATCAGTTCGGCGCTACTTCCGGTAGGAATTTTCATTTCCTGATCCATCTCTATACCAACCACTACGTGTCCGGGTTTCCGATAATTATATTGTATGTCGCGGACGATGCCGACTTTAAAGCCATTGGCAAATACTGGACTCGATTGTGCAAGTCCGTTGATGTCTGTGAACTCTACATGATAGTAGCTTTCCGGTTTGAACATGTTAACCCCTTTCAGGTAATTTACTCCACAGTAGAGAATGATGAGTGCGGCAATTCCTGCAAAACCTATTTTTACTTCTTTTCTCATATTTATCTGGATTCTTTTTTGTTATCTGTTTTTCTTAAATTCTCTGATAGCTTGGTTGATATTCATTTTTTCGCCATTCTTGAATGCTATGATAAAAGCATCTTTGAATTTGCTGTCTACTTTATTGCGTTTCAGCCGAAGTATCCGGTTGTAGTCTGTACCTTCTCCGTAGGTATACTTATAGATTCCGTTTTCCTTATAATAACTTACGGGAGAAAGACCTTTAAAGAGTCTGCTTCTCGATGGAAGTACTCTGTCGGATGTAAGAATCTGTATTTTAAATACAGGCTTGGCTGTTTGAGCTTTTTCTGTCGGTCGAGATGACTTTTGTACAGAAGCCTGTTCTGAAACCATTTCTTCACTTGGCAGCGTTTCTGCATATTCCTGCTGTGGTGCCGACTGTTCGGTTATAGTATCTTCTTCCGGTTTGCTGGCTGGTAATGCAGACGTGGTACTTTTCTGGCTGCGCTGTTTATAGTTGAGGAACGCTTGATAGATGCTTTGTGCCAATGCCGACGAGCCGTTTTCTGAAAGCAGATATGCTTCTTCTCCGGGGTTGGTGATATATCCAAGTTCAATCAATACGCTGGGCATGGATGTTTCCCGAAGTACCAGAAATCCAGCCTGATGCACTCCTTTGTCTGCGCGGCGAGCGTTTTGGCGGAACTGCTGCTGTATCATGGTTGCGAAACTGACACTTTGTGACATATACTTATCTTGCAGAAATTCGAAGATAATGTAACTTTCTGCCGAATTAGGGTTGAATCCGGCATAACGTTGCTTGTAATCATCTTCTATCAGGATTACCGAGTTTTCTTTTTTGGCGACCTCCAGGTTTTCCTGAGTGCGGTGTAGTCCTAACGTATAAGTTTCCGTTCCACAGACTTTGCTGCTTCGTGAGGCGACGGAATTGGTATGTATTGAGATGAATAAGTCGGCTTTTGCGTTATTTGCTATTTCTGCTCTTGTATGCAGCGGTACGAATATATCTTTCTTGCGGGTATAAACGACTCGCGTGTTGTTGCAGTTGTTTTCGATGAGCCGACCCAGTTTTAATGCAACATTCAGGTTGATGTTCTTTTCGCGTCCGCGTCTGCCTATCGCTCCGGGGTCATTTCCTCCGTGTCCCGCATCGATGACTACGGTGAACTGCTTCTGAGAGGCTCCCTGTACGTGCTCGGGCAGGCCGGATATCAGTAAGATACAGATGATGCAAAGTATGTTGAATGTATTCTTTTTCATATGGCTTATTCGTTGCAAAGGTAATAGTTTTTTTGTACTCTGTCTTCATTTAAGGAGATAAGAATTAACTAATCAGTAGATAACGCCTATAAAAACAATTAAAAATACAATATGTTTTATGGGTTTTGTGTAATTTTGCCGTTCGTTAAATCAGAACATTTATGTTACAGTTTATAAAAAATTGGACACTTCCTCTTGCCATGCTTGCCGGAGTTATCGGATATTTTTGCTTTGCGACCTTCGATTTTCTGGCTCCTGCCAAGCCCCTTGTAAAGGTAATGATAGCATGGCTCACTCCTTTTCTTATTTTTGCCCAGCTGTTGTTGACCTTCTGTAAGGTGGAAGTAAAGGAACTTGTTCCGCAGCGCTGGACTGTATGGCTGCTGCTTATCCAGTTTGTTTCTTGTGTCGTAATCGCATCTTTACTGCTTTTTCTGCCGCTGAATGAATATTGGAGTGTAGCACTGGAAGGAACTATGGTCTGTTTGATTTGCCCTACTGCCACAGCTGCTGCTGTCATTACCGGAAAACTGGGAGGAAGTGCGGCTTCGCTGACCACTTATACGTTGTTGTCGAATCTGCTGGCAGCCGTCATTGTGCCGCTGGTTTTTCCGTTGGTTGAACCTTCGGATATGGCTTTTGGAGAATCTTTTCTGCGTATTTTAGGTAAAGTGTTCCCGTTGCTGCTGTTTCCTTTCTTTACCGCTGTGCTGTTGCGTCGTTTCTGTCCTCCGGTACATCGCTTTTTAGTGAGCCTGAAAGATATGGCATTTTATTTATGGGCATTGGCTTTGATTATCGTAATGGGGCAGACTACGAAATCGGTTGTTGAAGGGGATACCTCCATGGGTGAGGAATTTCTGATAGCACTGTTGGCACTTGTCGCTTGTTGTCTTCAGTTTTGGGCTGGAAAGAATATCGGGGGTATGTATTCCGACCGTATCAGCGGCGGACAGGCATTAGGGCAAAAAAATACGGTCTTGGCCATATGGATGGCATGTACATATTTGAATCCCGTTTCGGCAATAGCTCCTGGAAGTTATGTAGTATGGCAGAACATCATCAACAGCTGTCAGTTGTGGAAAAAGAGAAAAAATGAGATAAAATATTGAACATAAGATATTGATATTTAGTATTTTATGTTTGTTGAATGTAATTTCCTTTATTTTCCTTATTTTCTTGTTTAGTCTAATAAATGCCTTTATTTTGTTACTATTTTGTTACCTGTATTCATTGAAGTAACAAAACAAATCGCTATATTTGTATCGGTAACAAAATAAGAACATAATTATGGCGAAGAAAAAACAAGAAGTTAAATTGAAAGAACCTGTAAGGATTAGATTCAAGCAGCTTGCCAATGGCAACCAGTCTATTTATTTGGACTACTATACAGGTGATGTTATTAGAAAAGAAAATTATGTTGGCGGTAAACGGCAATATGAATTTTTGAAATTATACCTTATACCCGAAAAGACAAGAGAGGATAAGGCAAAGAACGAAGCTACGTTGGCTCTTGCAAAAGCTATTCAAAGCAAGCGGATAGTAGAGTTGCAAAATGATGCACACGGCTTTCAGAACACCAACAAGTCAAAAGCGAATGTGATTGATTATTTAATGAACATGAGAAGCCAATCTAAAGAACGTGGCAGCTTGAACTATGAAAAGACCGTTGGTAATACCATTCGTGAACTAAAATTGTTCAGAGGGGATTATATCGCTTTTCGTGATATAGATAAGGACTTCTTGAATAGCTTTGTGGATTTCTTGAAACAAGCGAAGAAAGCAAGCAAGTTTGGTTTGTTAAAGGCTGGGGGTGTATTAAGTAATAATTCCGTTATTGCTTACTATGGGGTGCTGCGTACCGCTATAAATAGAGCCTATAAAGAGGGGATTATTACGGTCAATCCAACGAAAGAGTTTGATTTTGCCAGTAAGGTAAAAGCGGAAGTCAGCCGCAGGGAGTATTTGACAATAGAGGAATTGAAGCGGCTTATCGGGACAGAGTGCAAGTATGAGATAATGAAACAAGCCTTTCTTTTCAGTTGTTTGTGTGGACTGCGTGTAAGCGATATAAGAAAATTGAAGTGGAACGATTTGCAGAAAAGCGGTGAAAGAATAAGAATTGAAATAAAGATGCAGAAAACAAAAGAACCGCTTTATCTGCCTATATCCGATGAAGCGTTAAAGTGGTTGCCGCAACAAAATGAAGCAAAAGGCGATGATTTGATTTTTCCTTTGACGCATGAGGGAACTATAAATAAAATACTTCAAAAATGGGCGAAAGACGCAGGGATTATTAAGCATATCTCGTTTCATGTTGCCCGGCATACCCATGCTACCATGATGCTTACATTGGGGGCTGACTTGTACACAGTTAGCAAATTGTTAGGACATAAAAATATTGCCACAACTCAAATTTATGCGAAGATTGTCGATAAGAAAAAAGAAGAAGCTATAAGTTTGATACCGAATTTGACGGACTGATTTAAAAAGAAAGTATGGTTATATCACAGTTACCGTACTTTCTTTCTTTTTTTGTCTTTGTTTAGCCGGAAAAATATATCTTTGTTTCTACTAACTGAAACATAGATTATTATGACAGAAGAAGAACTGAAAATAAAATTCGACCATATACAAGGTATATTCAATCGCTGTATCAATCATGCCAGCCAAGTTATGATAGATAATATTGCCTCTAAGTCCTTATATTTCGACGAAGAACAGGCAGATAAACTGGAACAGCAAGAATATGTTCGTACCGCTGATGAGTTGGTGCAGTTATATATTCGTTATTCTGTGTTGAATGATATTCAATATTTTTATTCTGTATCTGATTTCTTTTGGGAAAGCGGTTTTTATGAATCCTTGAAATCCGATGAGAAAAGAAAATACATGTCGTTTAATCCTCTTTCATTTGATTATTCCCGGTATGAGCAAGATAATACGGTTTATGATGAAGAACTGCCTTATTTTTCCGTAATAGTTAAAACTGTTGTATTGGAAAAATATTCTGCGTACTTGCGAAAAAAGAAAGAAAGTAAGGTGCAAGCGGAAATGCAGCCACAACAGAAAGAGCCGCAACCAATTCAAGATAAATGCCAAGAGCCTAAAATTATCTCCCATATTGCTGAAACAGAAAATCCGTTTAAGTCTATTTTAAACGACAGACAAATAGCATTGTTGGTGGATTGTATCAATGAAGTGGAAATTTTCAATGCTCCTATGACTTTTGAAGATTTGAAAGCAATACTTTCCTGTAAGCCAAAAGTTATATTTAGGTCTAATAACAACAGGCAGGTAGCTTTTCTTTTTTCGGAATTAAGCAATCGTGGTTTGATAACACCTAACTGGCAATCTGTTATAGCAAAGAATAAGTTGTTTGTTACGAAGAATATAAAGAAAGATAAATATCTGAATCAAGGTGATTTAGCCACAGCCGCCAATTATGTAAAAGGGGTGGAACATGAAAAAGATTATGTAACCATCAGCAATTATATCAAACAACTGAAAAAACTTTAAGAATAGGTTAATACCTCAAACATAGCTTAATCCACTATCAAGCTATTCCTCAATACTTTTGCCCCCGTAATCGATTACAAGAAACTGGAGGGCATGCACTCCATATTGTCTAACGCAAATACTTTTGTTATATGGAAACAAGTATTGAGAAGCGAGTTGCAGAACTCGAAAATTTAGTGTTCCTTTCAAAGAATGTGCTTAGTTTTGATGAAGCGAGCAAGTTCTTGAACCTTTCAAAAAGTTACCTGTACAAGCTGACTTCGGGTAACTTGATACCCCATTACAAGCCGCAGGGCAAAATGCTTTATTTTGAGAAAGCGGAATTAGAAGCGTGGTTGCGTCAGAACCCGGTGAAGACGCAGGCGCAGATAGAGCAGGAAGCGCAGAAATATATCCTTAACCGTCCCTTAAAGAAATAGCGGCTATGGAAAATAGAAAAGCGACAGAAGCCGGGCAGGATGTCACCATGCAGAAAGAGGATTTTGCAGCCCTTTGGAAAACCATCCATCTAAAGGTGACGGACACTTACGAAGTGCCGCCCGAAATACTCTGGGTGAACGGCTCTACCATTGGCACGCTGGGTAATTTCAGCGCATCCACAGGAAAAGCCAAGAGCAAAAAGACATTCAACATTTCCGCCATCGTTGCGGCGGCGTTGAAGAATGACGAGGTACTGAAGTATTCGGCATATCTGCCACCGAACAAGCGGAAAATCCTCTATGTAGATACCGAGCAGAGCAAATACCATTGCCATAAGGTCATGGAGCGTATTTTGCGACTTGCCGGACTGCCTACCGACAAGGACAGGGACGATTTTGTTTTCATCGTGCTAAGGGAGCAGACCCCCGACAAGCGGAAACAGATTATCGGCTATATGCTTGAAAATATGCCCGATGTGGGGTTGCTCATCATTGACGGAATCCGTGACTTGATGTATGACATCAACAGCCCCAGCGAATCAACCGACCTAATCAACCTCTTGATGCGCTGGTCAAGCGGATATAACCTGCATATCCACACTGTTCTGCATTTGAATAAGGGGGATGACAACACAAGGGGGCATATCGGTACGGAACTGAACAACAAGGCTGAAACCGTCCTGCAAATCACGAAAAGCCAGCAGGACGGCAACATAAGCGAGGTAAAGGCGATGCACATACGTGACCGGGAATTTGACCCGTTCGCATTCCGTATCAATGACAACGCTTTACCCGAAATCGTGGATGATTATGTATTCCAACAACCTAAGCAGGACAGGAACTTTTCGCTTACGGAACTGACTGAACAGCAACACCGGGAAGCGTTGGAGAACGGTTTCGGCAAGCAGGTGGTACAAGGCTATTCCAATGTCATAGCGGCATTGAAACAGGGTTATGCGAGTATCGGTTACGAGCGTGGACGCAATGTTCTTGTGTCGCTTAACAAGTTTCTTGTGAACAAGCGCATGATTGTGAAAGAGGGCAAGGGCTACCGCTATAATCCCGATTTCCATTATTAAAAGTCAGTTTGGTTTAGTCCGGGTGTATATACAAGAGGAACGGACTTACTATTTCCCAGTATCGGAACAGGCAGGTTTAGTATGGTACGGGTGTATATATAACGGACTAAACAGGACTGGTGCACTTTTCAACTATTTTTTAATCCCCAAAAAGAAAATGTTATGAACATCGAAGATGTGAAACAAATACCCATCGCAGACTATCTGCACAGTTTAGGTTACTCTCCTGTCAAGCAGCAGGGTAACGGTTTATGGTACAAATCACCGTTAAGGGAGGAACACGAACCGTCTTTCAAGGTGAACACTGACCGCAACCTTTGGTATGACTTTGGCGCAGGCAAGGGCGGCAACATCATCGCACTGGCAAAGGAACTCTATTGTTCAGACAGCTTGCCATACCTTTTAAACCGGATAGCGGAACAGACACCGCACGTCCGTCCGGTCAGTTTTTCTTTTCCCCAGCGTAGGACAGAACCGAGCTTCCAGCATTTGGAAGTCCGTGACCTTATCCATCCGGCATTGCTCCGTTATTTGCAGGGACGGGGTATCAATGTCGAACTGGCAAAAAGAGAATGTAAGGAACTCCATTTTACCAATAACGGCAGACCGTTCTTTGCTATCGGTTTCCCGAACATGGCAGGAGGTTACGAGGTTCGCAATTCCTTTTTCAAAGGCTGCATTGCCCCGAAAGACATCACCCATATACGGCAGCAGGGAGAGCCGAGAGAGAAGTGTTTGGTATTCGAGGGGTTTATGGACTATCTTTCTTTCCTCACGCTCCGGATGAAGAACTGCCCGACCATGCCCGACCTTGACAGACAGGACTATGTCATTCTTAATTCGACTGTCAACGTGCCGAAAGCCATTGACGTGCTGTACCCGTATGAACGCATCCACTGTATGCTTGACAATGACAAGGCTGGATATGAAGCGACACGGGCTATCGAATTGGAATACTCCTACCGTGTGCGTGACTTCTCGCACAATTATAGGGGATATTCGGACTTGAACGATTATCTGTGCGGCAGGAAGCAGGAACAGAAAAACGAAGCCAGCCAAGTGCAGGAAACGAAGCAGGAAACCGGACAACGTGCCGCCTCAAGACAAAAGAGAGGCAGGGGCATTTAATCCGGCAGGACTATCAACGGCTGGCGGTTTATTTGGAGAGCAAGGTTATGTTTCGGTAAACCGAAACTACCTTGCTTTGCTCACCGCAAAGAAAATTTCTCCCGTTGGTCGCAATTTTTAAGACACCATTCAAACGTAAAAAACCATGACGAGTATAAAGGACAAGCCGGGGGGACGTCCGGCAAAGAAACGGATAGAGAAGCAGCAACGGGTTGTCAGTACGAAACTGACCGAGTTGCAGTATTACGCCATCAGGAAGCGAGCCGGGGAAGCCGGGTTGCGTGTCAGTGAGTATGTAAGGCAGGCGGTTGTTTCGGCAGAGGTCATACCCCGGCTGAACAGGCAGGATGCGGACACCATCCGCAAACTGGCAGGGGAAGCCAACAACATCAACCAGTTGGCGCACCGGGCGAATGCCGGAGGTTTCGCACTGGTGGCGGTGGAACTGGTGAAGCTCAAAAACAGGATTATTGGAATCATAAACCATTTGTCGGATGATTGGAAAAATAAAAAAGGGAAGCGGTTTTAAGGGCTGTGTGAACTATGTGCTTGGCAAGGAGCAGGCGGTTTTGCTTCATGCGGACGGGGTTCTGACTGAAAGCCGGGGTGATATAATCCGCAGCTTCTGTATGCAGACCGGGATGAATCCCGATTTGAAGAAGCCTGTCGGACATATTGCGTTAAGTTATTCGACAGTGGATGCGCCCAAATTGACAGACGGGAAGATGGTACAACTTGCGCAGGAGTATATGCGTGAAATGAAAATCACCGATACGCAGTATATCATCGTGCGTCATCAAGACCGGGAACATCCGCACGTGCATATCGTGTTCAACCGCATAGACAATAACGGCAAGACCATTTCGGACAGGAACGATATGTACCGTAACGAACAGGTATGCAAGAAGCTGAAAGCCAAACACGGGCTTTATTTCGCTGGTGGAAAAGAACAGGTAAAGCAGCACCGACTGAAAGAGCCGGACAAGTCGAAATACGAGATTTACACGGCTGTGAAGAACGAAATCGGCAAATCCCGTAACTGGCAGCAGTTACAGGAGCGGTTAGCAGAAAAGGGTATTACCGTCCGGTTCAAACGAAAGGGACAGACCGACGAGATACAGGGCATATCCTTTTCCAAAGGTGAATACACGTTCAAGGGTTCGGAGATAGACCGGAGTTTCAGTTTTTCCAAACTGGACAAATGTTTCGGGTATGCAGGAATGAATGTTGCCGGAAGCCAACGGCAAACAACTTTCGCGCCCGTTCGGGAGCAAGCACTTGCACCGGGCAAGGCTGACAGTCCGTTGATAACTGGTTCGCTCGGTCTGTTTTCCGCTTCTTCTCCCCCAGTGGATGAAGAACCTAATTTTAATTTGAGAAAGAAGAAGAAAAAGAAAAAACAACTTAAACTGTAAAGACATGGAAGATAATTTGATTTTAGAGGGGCTTCTCTCTATGGTTACGGAACTGAAAGAGAAGCAGGAAGCACAGGCAACGCCAGCCAGTCGGGAGGAAACTCTCGAACGGCTGGGAGCAATCGAACAAGCGTTGTCGGAACTGCACAGTAATTCGGCTGTTCCCGAAGAAAAGTTGCGGGTTATTCAAAGCCAACTTGACGACATAAGGAGCAGGATGCAAGGTCAGCAGAAGAACATAGAGGACACCAAGAAAATAACATTGGAAACTTACCGTTGTTTCAAGGTAATGATTGATACTTTGGGCTCTTGCAAGACGGATAAAGAGGAAGCTACGCCCTTACCGTTCTATCAACGGATTTACAACAAGGTCACTTCTTGGATTCGTCCGGGATTGTTTGTTTTTTCGGCAGTGCTGGTCGTCTGTTCCGTTTCCATATTCTTGAATGTCCGTTTGGCTGAACGTATGCAGCAGTTGCAGGACAACGATATGAAATACCGCTATTTGCTGATGCAAGGACAGGCAGACGGGGAAACTTTTGATATGCTGGAAAACAAGTTCAAGTGGCAACGGGATAACGGTTTTATCCGAAGTTTGACCGATTCAGTGATGGATTTTGAATATCGCATCCAAAAGCAGGCAGAAGCACTGGAACGTGCAAGGCTGTTGAATGAGCAAGCCGAACAGCTAAAGAAAGAAGCCGATAAGTTGGGTAAGCCATAAGCAGGGAAAGTCGGAACAGATGAAGTACATTCACCGTTCCGGCTTTTCAGATTCACTTCTTTTTCTTCGTACAGTGTTCTTTCTCGAACTGGCGTAGCGTGGTGACGCTGAACCGTTCTTTAATAAACTCCCGGACATCGGAAGCCTTGTAATACACTTTTCCGCTGATAGTGAAGTAAGGCAGCGCACCGATAGCCCGGTAGCGTTGCAGAGTTTTGATACTTACTTTGAATAATAAACACAAGTCTTGATTATCCAATAGGTTGTCATCTTCGGGTAGTACCTTGTCCGCATTGCGTAGTACCCGTACATCCTTGCAGAGTTCTTCCAGCTTGGCGTACAGCTTCTGCATCCATACGCTGAAATCGTCATTGTCTATATACATGATTGCTTCATTTTTCTGATTATACATTCTTGTCTGTCAATCAATTGATGAAGCAAAGTTCAGAAAATAGGCGCAAAGAAATTACGGGGGAACTAATGGAATCCCCTATAAATAAATCATAAGTCACTGATTATCTATATCCTTTCTTGTCATGTTCCTTTTTGATAAGTTCTACCAATCCATTAAGAAACCCGGTCAGTTTGCCCGGCTTTCGTTTTATCACGTCCTCATGTTTTTGGTAACAGTCGCCTATCTTGATGTTGAACAGCCATTCAAAGGCTTTCGCCAAGTCCACCAAGTAGGCGGGCTTGCCGTTCTGATACACGATGTTTTTGGAGAGGAACAGACCGCTTACCATTTCCATGATGTTGATAAGGGTTGTCTTGTCTGCGAGATAGAGAGGGGAAAGGGGCTGTTTGTTGATACGTTGCTGTAGCTGTTCCGGGTATTTGATGCGCCACTCGATAAGGCGTATTTCAGTGTTCAAAAGTCCTATCGCTTCATCAATTAGATGCAGATGGGGCATTTTTTTCTTGCTCAAACCGTACACGATACGATTTAAGACGGTGCAAACCAAAGGAAAAATAACGTAGTAAAACGTTGTAATCCTGCTCATTGATACTAAAATTGGCTACATGGGTCGCCAATTCTTCGATAGCTTCTGCAAATTCAGATGCAGACACTTTACGTTGTGAGCATTCCGACAATAAGCGGAAAAATCTTTGGTCGAATATTTTTTTCATTGAGTCGATTAAAAATACTATTTGACAGCAATCAAATAGAAATGTTATTGATAATATTTTTAACTTCATATTTTAAAGAATCTGGTCTTATTATAGTTGCACTATCTGCAAAAGACAGATACCAATGTGCAAACTTACTGATTGAAAATGTTAGAAAATGAAGTTCAAACATATCCCCTATCTCTTTCTCAGATGTTAATCCGTAATAATATTTATCATCATTCATTATGGAGGTTTTATTCTTTTCTATTCTTATAACGATTTCATGTAATTTTTCTTTATCGTAAAACTCGCGTATGAATTTTTCCAAAGGAGGATGCTCCCGTGATTGTAATTCATTAAGAATGTGCATTTTTTGAATTCTATCTATCCGAAATGTAAGATAGATTTCTTTGGGAAGATAAAAGCCTATTAGATACCAGTTAGTTCTCGAAAAGAAAATTCCAACAGCTTCAATCTTTCGTTCTGAAACACTTAACGCATTACTTCCCAAATAAGATATTTCAATAATTCTTTTTTGGTATATACTTTGTAAAATAAGTAAAAGAATATCAGGTTTATAGGTCGATGATTTATAAGTATCCAATACAGACATGCACTTTTCCATTGTTTCTAACATATTTTTGTCTGCAAAACGCATGACAGACCTAATCTTTTCTATTCCAGACTTATAATGTTCGTTGCTATTTGAATCAGTTAGTTCATGTACTAATTTCTCTGCAATCAAAAAGGACAAAGCCTCTTTTTGAGTAAACATTAGAGGAGATAATTTGAATCCTTCTGCAAGTGAATAACCAATACCGGGATTTCCTATGATAGGAATGCCTGCCTCTTCCAATGTTCTTATATCTCGATATACAGTGCGAATGCTTATATTAAAACGTTCTGAAATTTGCTGTGCTTTCACTAACGAGTGCGATTGTAACTGAATCAATATAGCAGAAATACGGTCTATTCTATTCATTTTGCATCTTTAATTTGAATATTTGAATCTTCAATAATAACAGCTTGTTTATTACTTATAGGAATAAGCTGCAACTTCTCATTATATAGTTGAACTATCTTTTCACCTTTTTTCTTGAATGGAAAATTTCCATAATGGGGAATCGTATAAAAATCGACCAAATCTAAAGAAGTACAGTCTTTCAATTCAGGAGCCTTTTCTATTGGATCAAAATTCACACTTCTCATATATTCTGCATCGGGAGAGGCTATTATTGCTCCGGCAGATTCCCCAATATACAGTTTACCCAATTTCACTTGTTTAGATATAATTTTATCAACACCTTTTCTTTTTAACTCTTGCAAAAGGAAAAATGTATTTCCACCTGTTATGTAGATATAATCGCATTTATGTAATATAGAAGATATTTCCTCTTTGGGCAGTTGGGTAATCTCGACTTCTTCAACAATCATTCCTGCTTCTTCTAAAGCCTTTTTCCCCTTTTTTACATAGAATCGTATTGGTTCTGTAAGGCTTGCAGTTGGTATAAAAGCTATAATTTTCCCTTGCAAATCTTCTTTGGCACAATCGACAAATAGATTAGCAACATCAGCAAATGATGAGCATAAAAATAATCTTTTCATATTCTATAATATTAAGTTGAATACTTTTTGATACAAAGATAGCGTCTTCTATGACAGCCCTATGTCAGTAAGTCTAAATATTGAAGAGTTTTTTTCATCAAAACAATCCATTATTGAAATTTACCCTATTTGTAATGTGGCTGCGTTCCCTTATGAAAAGAAGAAATAATTTTGTTCCCTTTATGAAAAACAAGTGCTACACAACCTGCCGGGATAGAACGTTGAAAGCCTTGCTTTACATCATCTATCCTTAAAAGCCAATATTGCTTTATATAAGGAGCGAGCAATTTGGTAGGTTGTATTACTTGAATTTTCTCCATTCTGTTTTAATTATCAAACAAAAGTAAGATTTCTTAGATAGATATTAGGTGTAAAAAAGGGACATTCTAATTAAAACATCCAAATATCTGTTACCTAAATCATTCAAAGTTCTCTGCATTGGAAGATATGTCATAGATAAGTTGAAAAAGTTATTATAAACACAAGTTTAGTTTGTGTTTTTGTCTATATATCCAAAACGGACTAAACTAATTTCTATTGACAGCAAATTATATATGCTGGCGAAAAGAAAAACAGTATTCTTCTTTTCGCCAGTTTTGCTTTTATGGTTAGAGAGCTTTTGTTACCTTTGCACATGAAGCCCACCGCAAAGCGATTTCTTCGTTTTTTTTGTTACTATTTTGTTACCCACTATTAGTAATAGGTGGGCTTTTACTTTGATAATCAGAGCTATATTATGCTGTATGTATAATGTGTGGCAGAATATCATCAATAGCTGGCAACTTTGGAAAAAGAGAAAGAACGGTTAAGCATGTACTCGGCGTATAACGACGGTTCCTTTTACGGAACTTATAAAAAAGATGACCCGGGAAGTCTTGGTAGAACCCTGAATCTTTGAAATTATATATTATATAAATAAGGTGTAGCGTTTGGCGGGTTAGTGTTATTAGTTAAGCTTGGTCGGGTAACACTTGCCGCGAGGCTTTCGGATGTCGTTCGGCGTTCTTTTTATTACATAGTGACATTCCGTTGAAAATTTGTACAAAAAAAATAAGTTTTTGTACAAATTTTAAAAAAACGTCCAGACGTTTTCGGGAGAATAATCAGAGGGATTTCGGCTAACGTCGTAATGTCGTTGTGATATGTTGCCGAAATATTGCTAAGCAGACGGTAAGGCAAGATACAAGTTGTATGGTTTACAACCTTTAACAAACTGTCTATATGACGGATAATTGTAGATATCTCATTCAATATGTTCTTATTTGGATAGCTTTGAAACTTATTTATAATTTGGGGAATACTTTTTCTTAGGATAAGTTCTTTTCATTTTAAAAATAAATTATCCGCAATTCTTAAAATATTTAATTAATAAATCCGACTTTCTAATATTATTCTTACCTTTGTAGAAGGTTGTTTTTGAAATAATGAAACAAATGCCTATATTTAGTTATACTTAAATCTTATCTTGCCCTATGAAAGGAATTTCATTTAGCTTCATAAGCTTGTGTTGCGTTTTTCTGTCGAGTTATCTCGTATCGTGTTCCCCAAAAGAAACATTAAATTCTGATTATGAGGTGATCCCTAAGCCTTTGGAGATAAACTGCAAAGGAAACTCTTCTTTTTTGTTGAAGGATGGAATAGCTGTTGTCTATCCGGAGAATAATGCAAAGATGCGTGACAACGCTGAATTTCTGGCAGACTATGTAGCTCGTCAGACGGGATTGAAGCTCACTCTTCGGGCAGGAATACCTGTTGATGGTGCCATATGCCTGACACTCGACCTGACCGACGATAATAAGGAAGCTTACAAACTGGTTGTAAACGATAAGCGGATTTGCATTTCCGGTGCTTCCGAAGCTGGAGTCTTTTATGGAATCCAGACATTACGCAAGTCGCTTCCCGTAGCCCGGCACATAAATGTAAATCTTCCGGCTGTTGAAATTTACGATAAACCTCGTTTTGCCTATCGAGGTGCCATGCTGGATGTGGCACGTCATTTCTTTACGGTAGACGAAGTGAAGACTTTTATAGATATGTGCGTGCTGCACAATATAAATCGGTTTCACTGGCATCTTACTGACGACCAGGGATGGCGTATCGAAATAAAGAAGTACCCTAAACTGATGTCGGTTGCTTCTCAGCGAAAGCAGACGGTTGTAGGACGTTGGTGTAGTGGCGTGTATGATGGAACTCCCTATGGAGGTTATTATACTCAGGAAGAAGTTCGCGACATTGTCGATTATGCTGCCAAGCGTTATGTTACAATTATTCCGGAAATAGACCTGCCGGGCCATATGCAGGCTGCCCTTACTGCCTATCCTGAGCTGGGATGTACGGGAGGACCTTATGAGGTGAGAGAAACATGGGGCGTATCGGATGATGTGCTGTGTGTAGGAAACGATTCTACGTTGCAGTTTGTGAAAGATGTCTTGTCCGAAGTAGCCGATATGTTTCCTTCGGAATACATTCATATAGGTGGTGATGAATGTCCGAAGGTACGCTGGGCAAAATGTCCGAAGTGCCAGGCTCGTATAAAGGCATTGGGCCTGAAGTCGGATGCAAAGCATACCAAAGAGGAACGTCTGCAAAGCTATATGATTCATGAGGCGACGAAATGTCTGAATGAAAAAGGCAAACAGATTATAGGTTGGACGGAAATACTGGAAGGCGGACTGGTTCCCGGTGCAACTTTGATGTCGTGGATTGGTGAAAGTGGCGGCATCGAAGCGGCTCATCAGTACCATGATGTTATTATGACGCCCAATACTTATTTGTATTTCGATTATTATCAGTCGAAACAGGTAGAAGACGAGCCTCTGGCTATCGGTGGATACTTGCCGATAGAAAAAACATATAGCTACGAGCCTATGCCGAAAGAACTCAATAAGGAAGAGCAACAATATATAAAAGGTGTACAGGCAAATTTGTGGACCGAATATATTCCTTCATTCAGTCAGGTGCAGTATATGACTCTTCCCCGTATGGGAGCCTTGGCAGAAGTGCAGTGGAGCGACCCGTCGCGTAAAGACTATAAAGATTTTCTTACCCGTATACCTCGGCTTACGGCTATATACGATTGTTACGGCTGGAATTATGCTACACATGTCTTCGATGTAAATGTAGATATAAAGGCCGATACGGCGAAACATGTCCTGAATGTACAGTTGGGTACTATGGCCGACGATCCGATTTATTATACACTCGACGGTCAGGATCCTACTGAAAAATCCGCAAAATATACGGGTCCGTTTACAATAGATAAAGATGCCATCCTGAAAACAATGGCTGTGCATCCATCGCGTACGAGCAAGATTTCTATCGATACAATCCGTTTCAATAAAGCTACGCTGAAACCTGTCAAGCTGCTTCAGCCCAATCAGGAAAACTTCACCCCCGACGGTCCGGTGGTGCTGGTCGACGGTCGTCACGGAAATCACAGTTTCGATACAGGAGCATGGGTAGCTGTTGCCGGCAATGACTTGGAGGCTGTTATTGATATGCAAGGCGAAACTACATTAAGTTCGGCCACCATTCATGTGTATGTCAGAAAAGATGCCTGGCTGTTCGATGCGAAGAAATTCTCGGTTGCCGTTTCCAGCGACGGGAAAAACTATAAAGAAGTTGCTTCACAAGATTATCCTGCCATGCAGCCTTCGGATGGCGATACCATTGCCGAGCATAAACTTTCGTTTGACCCTTGTAAGGCTGCTTTTGTTAAAATAAAAGTCGTAAGTGAGAAGCGTATGCCCGAATGGCATTTGAATGCGGGACTTACGCCGTTTTTGCTGGTTGATGAAATAAATTTAAATTAATAAGTATATGAAGAAAATCTCTCTGTTGTTTTTTATTGCTTGTGCAATGCTGCTGGTTGTCAGTTGCACGAAGAAAACTGATGTAGGCATAACACCGGAACCTCTTTCGTATTCGTTTGGGAAAGGTTCTTTTGAATGGAATAAAGATACTCGTATCATATTTAACGGCAGCAAGGACGCACAGACTATTGTGGAAACTGCATTTTCGGAAACCAGTTTTCCTGTATCGTTTGCAGCAGCTCAGCCCGGAAATAATTGCATTCAGCTGGAGCTGGCTGATTCTATCAGTGGGGTAACTTCTCCTGAAGCTTATTCGCTTCATGTAGGCGAGGATGGAGTAAAGATACAAGCTTTGTCGGAAGCCGGATTGTTTTATGGTGTACAGAGCTTGATACAGTTGGCAGAGCAGGGTGAGGGTTGCATACAGTCGGTAGATGTCTTGGATGAACCTCGCTTTCCGTATCGTGGTATCATGCTCGATGTATCCCGTCATTTCCGCTCGAAGGATTTTGTGAAAAAGCAGATAGACCTGCTTTCGCATTATAAGTTCAACAGACTGCATCTGCATCTTACCGATGCAGCGGGCTGGAGAATAGCTATTGATAAGTATCCGCGTCTGACTCAGTTTGCTGCCTGGAGAAAGGGTAAGACTTGGAAGGAATGGTGGAATGGTGACCGAGGTTATTGCGAAGAAACCGATCCGGAGGCTCAGGGGGGCTATTATACCAAAGATGATATCCGTGAAATGGTGGAGTACGCTCGTCAGCACTGTATTACAATTATTCCTGAAATAGAGATGCCTTCTCATTCGGATGAAGTCTTGACTGCTTATCCGGAATTGTCGTGTACGCATGAGCCGGGCAAACAGTCTGATTTCTGTGTCGGAAATGAGAAGACATTCGAGTTTCTTGAAGACGTTCTTACCGAAGTGATGGAACTGTTCCCTTCTGAATATATTCATATTGGAGGTGATGAGGCAGCGAAAAGTGCCTGGAAGACCTGTCCGTTGTGTCAGAAACGCATGAAAGAGGAAGGTTTGAAAGATGTAGATGAATTGCAAAGTTATCTGATACATCGTATTGAACGTTTCTTGAACGAACATGGACGTAGCTTGTTGGGATGGGATGAAATACTTCAGGGAGGTTTGGCTCCAAACGCAACCGTCATGTCATGGCGAGGTGAACAGGGTGGTATTGATGCCGCTTTGTCGGGACATCATGCAATAATGACTCCGGGTGAATATTGTTATTTTGACAGTTATCAGGATGCACCTTATTCTCAGCCTGAGGCTATCGGAGGATATTTGCCTTTGAGCAAGGTTTATTCTTATAATCCCGTGCCCGATTCGCTCAGCGCTGATAATCAAAAGATGATATTGGGAGTGCAAGCTAATGTATGGGCCGAATATATTCCTACTGACGAACATATGGAATATATGCTTTATCCACGTGCTATTGCTTTGTCGGAAGTGGCGTGGACTGCTCCTGAAAGAAAATCATGGGATTCTTTCCATGACCGGATCCTGAAGATTATTCCTCAGCTCAAGGCTAAAGGGTATAATGCTTTTGACTATGCTAAGGAAATAGGTAATAGAAAAGAGTACAACCAGCCAGTAGAACATTTGGCTGTTGGTAAGAAAGTTACTTTTAATATACCGTATTGGCCGAATTATCCGGCTAATGGAGAAAAGACATTGACCGATGGTTTGCGCGGAGGTTGGAATTATAATGATAAACGTTGGCTGGGATTTGCAGAAAATCATCGTATGGATGTAGTTATCGATTTAGAAAAGGTAACGAAGATTCATTCTGTTTCTGCCGATTTCATGCAGATTTGCGGACCTTATGTATTTATGCCATCTGAAGTTGTTATTTCTTCTTCTGTTGACGGAAAAGATTATACTCAGTTGACTGCTATCAAACATCAGGTACAAAAAGATGATTCTGTATCATTTAAAAAATTCGGTTGGGAGGGAGAGACTGATGCCCGTTATATCAGATATCAGGCTATGGCTGATTCTTTGTATAAGGATGGTATTCAGTTTGTTGACGAAATAATAGTAAAATAAGTTTATAACTTAAGTAATTTATTTTATTGTCTTATTTTTTTTAATAATTTAATTATGGCTAAAAATAAAGATAATTATTTTATGTTTTAAGTACATGCTAAATATAAAATAATTATCTTTGCCTCGCTTTAAGAAATAAAAGGATAGATACCTTTTTTTAATAACAAACTAAATCTTAATCTATGAAACGAAGTAAATTTTCAAAATTACTCTTGTTTTTGCTGATTGCCTCTGGATATAACGTAGCATCATATGCTACCGAAAGTGGTGTTTCAGTATCGAATGGATCGTTGTCATCAAGTTCTGTGGCAAAGGTCACCACAACAGGTCAAGTTGTTGATGCCAAGGGAGAACCTCTTATTGGTGTAAGTATTCTTGAGGTTGGCACGACTAATGGTACAATTACCGATATAGATGGTAATTTTACATTGTCAGTTAATGAAGGAGCAACACTTGAGATTTCCTATATTGGATACAAGACTCAGACTTTGCCAGCTCGTGCTAAATTAGGCCAAATTGTAATGAAAGAGGACACTGAGGTGTTGGATGAAGTTGTTGTAACAGCTTTGGGTATTAAACGTTCGCAGAAAGCATTGAGCTATAATGTGCAGGAAGTGAAAGGTGATGCTTTGACTGCTGTAAAGGATGCCAACTTCATGAACTCTTTGGCTGGTAAGGTTGCCGGTGTACAGATTAGTAGTGGTGCAACTGGTGCCGGTGGTGCAACTCGTGTTGTAATGCGTGGTATGAAATCTTTGACCAAAGATAACAATGCCTTGTATGTAATCGATGGTGTGCCTATGTTTAATACCGGAAGTAGCGGTGGTGAAGGACAGTTTGGTGAAATGGGTGGTTCGGATGCCGTAGCCGACTTGAACCCGGATGATATCGCCAGTGTCAGCATGATGACCGGTCCTTCTGCTGCAGCATTGTATGGATCTGCTGCTGCAAATGGTGTCGTTTTGGTAACAACTAAGAAAGGACAAACAGAACGTACTTCTGTTACTGTTTCAAATAGTACAACATTCTCGAAGGCGTATATCATGCCGGAAATGCAAAACCGCTATGGTACAAGTACCGGTTTGTTCAGCTGGGGAGAGTTGACTGATAGAAGATACGATCCGTCTGACTTCTTTAATACTGGAACAAATATTATTAACTCTATAGCTCTGTCTACAGGTAATGCTAAGAACCAGACTTATTTATCTGCTTCTACAACTAACTCTGATGGTATTTTGCCTAATAACAGCTATAATCGTTATAACTTTACAGCTCGTAATACGACTAACTTCCTGAATGATCGCCTGACATTGGATATCGGTGCTCAGTACATTATTCAGAATAATAAGAACATGGTATCACAAGGACAGTATTACAACCCGCTGCCAGCTTTGTATTTGTTCCCTCGCGGTGATAACTTCGATGAAATTCGTTTGTACGAACGTTATAACACCAATTATGGTTATATGGAACAGTACTGGCCTTATGGAGATGGAGGTATGTCTTTGCAGAACCCTTACTGGATTCAGAATCGTATTCTTCGTACTTCAGAAAAGAAACGTTATATGTTGAACGCTTCTTTGAAATGGAAAGTTACAGACTGGTTCAATATTACAGGACGTGTAAACTTGGATAACTCTGACTATCGTAACAGGGAAGAAAAGTATGCATCTACACTGACTACATTCTGTGGCTTGAGTGGTGGTTTGAAAGATGCAATGCGTCAGGAACGTGCTTTATATGCCGATGTATTGGGTTCAATTGACAAGACATTTGGAGAATTCCGTTTGAATGCCAACTTTGGTGGATCTATTTATCATACATCAATGAATGAATTGTCCATTGCAGGCGACTTGATTATCCCGAATTTCTTCCAAATGAACAATATCAATTTCTCTTCTAACTATAAGCCGGAGCCAAGTGGTTATACGGACGAAATTCAGAGTGTTTTTGCAAGTGCTGAATTGAGCTGGAGAAATCAGTTGTATTTGACATTGACTGGACGTAATGACTGGGATTCTAAATTGGCTTTTTCTAATCAGTCGTCATTCTTCTATCCTTCTGTTGGTTTGTCTGCTGTTTTGTCTGAAATGATGAGCCTTCCTGAATGGTTGACTTATGCAAAAGTACGTGGATCATATACAGTTGTTGCCTCTTCATTCGACCGTTTCTTGACAAATCCGGGTTATGAATATAACGGACAGACTCATAACTGGGAAAATCCGACCGTATTCCCTATGGATAATATGAAGCCGGAAAAGACTAAATCTTGGGAAGTTGGTTTAAACTTGAAGTTCTGGGAAAACCGTTTTAACTTAGACGCTACTTATTATCGTTCTAATACTTTAAATCAAACATTTAAGGTAGATATTCCTTCTTCATCTGGTTATAACAAAGCAATTGTACAGGCTGGTAATGTACAGAACCAAGGTCTTGAATTAGCTTTAGGTTTCCATGATGAATGGGCTGGATTCGGCTGGTCATCTAATGCAACATTTACTTTGAACCGTAACAAAGTAAAACGTTTGGCAAGTGGTAGTATTAACCCTGTAACAGGCGAAGAAATTCAGATGGATGAAATGTACGTTGGATGGTTGGGTAAGGAAAACGTTGCTCCTCGTGTTATCTTGACAGAAGGAGGTTCTATGACTGACATCTACGTATATAATCAGTTGACTCGTGATAATAATGGTAATATAGAAGTCGATCAAAACGGTAATATTAGCATGAACACTTCTTCTACTCCTACTAAAGTAGGTGATTTGGACGCTGATTTCAACTTGGGATGGACTAACCACTTTACTTATAAAGGTATTGATTTAGGTGTTGTACTGACAGCTCGTGTAGGTGGTCTTGCTTATTCTGCTACTCAGGGTATCTTGGATTATTACGGTGTATCAGAATCTTCTGCTACAGCTCGTGATAATGGTGGTGTACCTATTAATAATGGTATGGTAGAAGCTCAGAAATATTATCAGACCGTTGGTACTGGTGAAGGTGGTTATGGACGTTACTATTTGTATAGCGCTACAAACGTTCGTTTGCAGGAGTTAAGTTTGAATTATACTCTTCCTAAAAAATGGTTTAAGAATGTAGCAAATGTTACTTTAGGTTTAGTAGGACGTAACTTGTGGCTGATTTACTGCAAAGCTCCGTTTGACCCGGAACTTTCTGCATCTACTTCAAGTAACTACTATATGAACGTAGACTATTTTATGCAGCCGAGTTTGCGTAATATTGGCTTTAACGTAAAAGTTCAATTCTAATAAGGGAGACTAATGTCATGAAACAATATATAAGAAATATAACAGCTGGTGCTGCTTTGTTACTGATGGTAGGAAGCTGTACTGATAAATTTGAAGAATATAATACGAATCAGTATCAGATTCATGAAGCTGATCCTGCAACTTTGATGAAATCAATGATTGAAACCATTGTGAATATTCAGCAGAACGATTCTCAGATGCAAGATCAGATGGTGGGACAATTTGGAGGATATTTGTGTCCTTCTAATACATGGAGTGGTACAAACTTCGGTACGTTTAACGTAAGTGATGCTTGGAATGCTACTCCTTGGAATACTAATTTTGAGAAAATCTATGGTAACTTCTTTCAGATACAGGAAGCTACAAATTCAGTTGGTCACTATTATGCATTTGCTCGTATGATTCGAGCTATTACGATGTTGCGTGTGGCTGATTGTTACGGTCCGATGCCTTATAGCCAGGTGAAGAAAGGAAACTTTTATGTGGGTTATGATACTCAAGAACAGGTATATAAGGGCATTTTGGATGATTTGGCTAATGCAGCTGATGTATTGTATGATTACAGTGTAGAAACCAATGGTCATGCTCCGTTAGCATCAAATGATCCTGTCTTCAGTGGTAATTATGCAAGTTGGGCAAAGTTGGCTAACTCAATGCGTCTGCGTGTAGCTATGCGTATTAGTGATTTCTTGCCCGATGTAGCAAAAGCTGCGGCTGAAGCAGCAACTTCACACAGAGCAGGGTTAATCGAAACTAATGCTTATAATGCGATTATGAGTTGTGGTACACAAAATAATCCTTATCAGATTGCTTCTGTAAGCTGGGGAGACTTACGCGTAAATGCAAATATTGTAGATTACATGAATGCATACGAAGATCCTCGTAGAGAAAAGTATTTCAATAAGTCTACTATTTCGGGTATGACAGACAAGTATGTTGGAATGCGTACAGGAGATAAAGATGTAATCAAGGCAAATGCTGGCGGCTTTTCATCTCCTAATGTAACAGCTAATGATCCTATGTTGGTATTCTGTGCAGCAGAAACAGCTTTCTTGCGTGCAGAAGGTAAACTTCGTGGCTGGAACGTAGGTGATAAGGACGCAAAGGCATACTACGAAGAAGGTATCAACCTTTCAATGAGTCAATATAATGTTTCAGATGCTTCACGTGATGAATATATGCAAATTGATGCAGCTCCAATGGTTTCTCACTTGAAAGACAATGTTCAGAATGCCGCAGCAACTATCAGTAATACTGTTTCTGTAAAATGGGATGATTCTGACAATACGCTTACAGGAAAGAACTTCCAGCGTATCATTACTCAGAAATGGATTGCCAACTATCCGCTGGGCTTGGAGTCATGGGCTGAATATCGTCGTACCGGATATCCTGAAATGTATCCTTGTATCGATAACCTTTCTAATAATGTAGTAAGTACTACTCGTGGTATGCGTCGTCTGGCTTTCCCATATACAGAAAAGCAGAATAATAAAGCGAATTGCGATCAGGGAGCTACCGATTTAGGTGGAGCTGATACACCGGCAACCGATTTGAAGTGGGCTAAAAAGAACTAATAACGTTAAATGAAAATTTATGAAAAAGATATCTTTATTATATACCTTATGTTTGTCATTACTGACTTCCATTTTTGTAGGTTGTAGTGATTGGACAGATATGGAAGCAAAGTCGTTTCCAGAAGAAATAACCTCTGATGAATATTATGCTGCATTACGTGCCTATAAACAAAGTGAACACTCTGTAGCTTTTGGATGGTTTGGTAACTGGACTGGAGAAGGAGCTTTTATGAAGAGTTCATTGGCTGGTATTCCAGATAGTGTAGATATTGTTTCTATTTGGGGAAACTGGTCTAATCTTTCTGAAGCTAAAATTAAAGATTTACGTTTTTGTCAGGAAGTAAAAGGAACTCGTTTTACACTGTGCTTTATTATTACTGCTGTAGGTACTCAGATTACTCCTCAAAACGTATACGATACTTGGGAAGAAAAAGGTTATTCATCTGAGCAGGAAGCTGTAAATGATTTCTGGGGATGGCCTAAAGATGAAAGCGATAAAGAAGCTGTAGAAGCTTCTATTCGTAAATATGCTTCTGCTATTGTTGATACTATTAATAAGTATGGATATGATGGATTTGATATCGACTATGAACCTAACTATGGAAATAGAGGTAATATTGTGAATGACGATAACAATATGTTCATATTTGTAGATGAATTAGGTAAACATTTAGGACCTAAATCGGGTACAGGTAAATTGTTACTGATTGATGGAGAACCTCAAAGTATTAAGACAAGACCTGAAATTGGACATTATTTTGATTATTTCGTTATACAGGCTTATAATTCTTCTGGTGATTCTAACTTAGATGGTCGTTTGATTAATGGAGGAGGAGCTGGACCAGGATTAATTCAAACTTATGGTGAAGAACTTGGCGAAGAAAGAGTAACGAATATGACCATAATGACTGAAAACTTTGAAGCAGTTGATGCAGCCATGAATGGAGGTTATCCATATACAGACCGTTATGGCAATTCCATGATGTCATTGGAAGGTATGGCTCGCTGGCAACCTTCAAATGGTTTCCGTAAAGGTGGCGTAGGTACTTATCACATGGAAGCTGAATATGGAACCAGCCCTGAATATAAGAATTTGCGTAAAGCTATTCAGATTATGAATCCTTCTTCACATTCATTACTTAAATATTAATTAGATTATGAAACTGAATTATATAAAAACATTCTTTTGCTCAGCGATGATAGCTGGTATGGGAATATTTGCAGCATGTGATGATGCAGAATATTCTGTTCTTGATACTCATGCTTATATAAATGAAGCACTTGATGGGACAGGTACAAAAGTAACTGTTCAGGCTACAGGAGAAACCACAACTACAATCAATATTCATATGAGTGATGCTGCTTCTGTAGATAGTCATTATAAACTTGTGGTAGATCCTTCTGTATTGGAAACATACAATAAGCAGAATGGTACAAGTTACGTAACCATTCCTGAAGGTGAATATGTTTTACCCGAAGATATTGTTATTAAATCAGGAGAATATAATGCTGAAGAAACAACAATAACTTTGAAAGCTTTTACCAAGGAAATGGTAGATTCGGGAGAAGCTTATGCATTGCCTGTCAGACTGGTTTCGAAAGATGGTAATTATCCTGTCATGGATAATACTGGATCTTATGTGATATTAGCTGAAAATATTATTCAGTTCTCAGCTCCTCAGTTCTATGGAGGTGCTAAGTTGTCTTCACCGGAATATGCTTCAGACCCGAAGAGTTATTCTCAATATACTGTAGAAGCACGTTTCCAGATTAGTGATACTAATAACCGTAACCGTGCCGTATTTACTACCAGTGATGGAGAAGATGGTGGAGGTAGTCTGTTGTTACGTTTTGAAGACCCTCAGTCTGCCAATAATGATCATCCTGCTCACTCATTGGTTCAGATTCAGTTGAATGGTTCATATGTGAATCCAACCAATCATTTTGATGTAAATAAATGGCAGCATATAGCTGTGACTTTCGATGGAACTACTTATCGTATCTATGTAAATGGTGTTGATAGTGGTAAATTGGAAGGTGGAAAACCTTGTTTGAAATTCAAAGGCATTGGTTGGTTTACTGATGGAGATGGAAATCAGTCAGGTTGGTGGAATGGCTGTAAGATTTTGGTAAGCCAGATACGTATCTGGTCTGTAGCCCGCAATGCAGCTCAGATTCAGAACAGTATGACACAGGTAAGCCCGAAAGCTACCGGATTGGAAGCATACTGGCGTATGGACGAAGGTACAACCGAACAAAGAAGCGATGGTACTTATACTGTATTTAAAGATGTAACAGAACATGGTTATACATTGGAAACCAAGCAAAATGTTACTTGGGTAGATGGTATCTTGTCTACTGATACAGCAACTCCTTGGAAATAAATAATTTTAATAATAATTCACCTCTCTGTCTTTCAGAGAGGTGAATGAAATAAAGACTAATAGTATGAAAAAGTTTTTTCATTATATATTAATGGCCGCCTTGATAGGTGGAACCATTCCTTTTACATCATGTAATGATGATGATGAAAACCAGCTGAATGAATGGAATATGAGCTATATCTCCTTGCTTCCTGTAGATTATTTGAAACCTCTTACTACCGAGTTTACTTTGAATCATGCAGAAGGTACAGGAGTAGAAGGTAAGATAGACTTTCAGTTCATGGCTGTTTCATCAAAACCAGTAGAGCAAGATGTAACTGTAGATATTGAAGTGACTACAACTCTTCCTATCAGTGCAGATAAAATTGCTTTGAGTTCACAGAAGGCCGTAATAAAAGCTGGGCAAAAACAGTCAGAACCTATTACTTTAAGTATTACTGACTGGTCTGAATTGGCTGATAATAAAGAAGCTGCTGAATACACTCTTAGCATAAACATGAAATCTATAAATTCGAATGCTCAGGGAGTTACTTTTAGCGAATTTAATAAAGGGTTTGCATTTACTGTGAAGAAAACAGCCGAGAAACCCAAACAAGATGTACTGGTTACTACGCCGAAAGAATGGATTTTTACTTTCATGGACGGAGTAGAAAACCCGGGAGCTAACACTGTGGCAGGTACAGGAAGTAATGATGTAGCTACTAATGGAGTGCCTTTCTGGCTTACAGTAGATTTTAAATCTGTAAAAACTATATCAGGTATACAGACTCAGCATTGGGCAAATCAGTATGCTCCAACTAAAGTAGAATTATTTACTTCAGAAAATGGTACTACTTGGGAGTCTATAGGAGTATTCGAAACAAGTGGTTATACCCAAACTATCAAATTTGATCAGAGAATAGACACTCGTTTCTTGAAATATCAGATGATTGATGTTCCTGGCCGTGTAGATATTACAAGATTTTCGGTATATATGTATCAGTAAAAAATTATTTTATTGATTAAAATAAATAAGAAGCAACCGATATTGTTTACCGGTTGCTTTTTTATTTTAAAATAAAATGCCCATATAGAAACACTATTGCAGTGTTTAAAGGTAGCGACTCTTTATATAGATGTTCCGAAAAAAATAATAAATTTGTTATCATTAGATTAATGGGGGATAAATAATTAATTTGTTAACTAATCAATCATTTTAAATGAAAAAACAGTACATTTTAGGGCTGATCCTTCTGTGTGGAGGACTCTTTTCTTGTTCGTCAGGAGTAAAAAATCAGGCTGATTTTGACGTTATTCCGTTACCACAAGAAGTACAGACAGCTTCTGCTGGTGACTTTGTCTTGAGTAATAATACGGTTATTGCTTATCCAAAAGGTAATGATGCAATGAAGCGTAATGCTGAATTTTTGGCTGAATATATCAAAGAACAAACGGGTAAAAATGTTCAGCTTACAGACGAAATTCCTTCATCGGGTGCGATTGTTTTGTCACTTGGGCTGGACAATGCTAATAAGGAAGCATATCATCTGGAGGTTACTAAACAGCAGATTACTATTACAGGGGCAACGGAAGCCGGAGTCTTTTATGGTATTCAGACATTGCGTAAGACTATGCCTGTTGCAGAGGGTGATGTACTTTTTCCTTCTACTGTCGTAAACGATTATCCTCGCTTTTCTTATCGTGGAGTACATCTGGATGTTTCTCGTCATTTCTTTCCGGCAGATTCTATCAAACGTTTTATAGATATGCTTGCCTTACATAATATCAATCGGTTCCATTGGCATCTTACGGATGATCAGGGTTGGAGAATTGAAATAAAGAAACGTCCGGAACTTACGACCATTGGCTCCAAACGTGCAGGAACGGTTATCGCTCGTAATTCAGGAGAATATGATAATGTAGAATATGGAGGTTTCTATACTCAGGAGGAGGCACGTGACATTGTAAAATATGCCCAAGAACGGTTTATTACAGTTGTGCCTGAAATTGATTTGCCCGGACATATGCAGGCAGCATTGGCAGCCTATCCTTATCTGGGATGTACGGGCGGACCATATGAAGTCTGGAAGCAGTGGGGAATTTCAGACGATGTATTGTGTGCCGGAAACGATGAAACTCTTAAATTCATCGAAGATGTTTTAGGAGAAATAGTAGATATTTTCCCTTCTGAGTATATACATGTAGGTGGGGATGAATGTCCTAAAGTACGTTGGCAGAAATGTCCGAAATGTCAGGCTCGTATTAAGGCTTTGGGAATTAAAGCAGATGACAAGCATACAGCCGAGCAGAAATTGCAGTCCTACATTATTGGATATGCGGAGAAATTCTTGAACAGTAAAGGACGGAAAATAATAGGTTGGGACGAAATTTTGGAAGGAGAACTAAGTCCTACCGCAACAGTTATGTCGTGGAGAGGGAGTGAAGGAGGTATTGAAGCTGCCAAGCTGGGTAATGATGCCATTATGACTCCTGCTTCTCATTTGTATTTCGATTATTATCAGACAATAGATACAGAAAATGAGCCTTTAGCTATCGGTGGTTATGTATCTGTAGAAAGAGTTTATAGCTATGAACCGGTCGATCAAAGTCTGACAGCAGACGAAGCTAAGCATATTATTGGTGTTCAGGCTAATTTGTGGACGGAATATATTCCTACCTATAGCCAGTTGGAGTATATGGAACTGCCTCGTTTGGCTGCATTGTCTGAAGTTCAGTGGACTTTGCCGGCGAAAAAGAATTATGATAACTTCTTGCAGCGTTTGCCTCAGTTAATATCAATTTATGACCTGAAGGGATATAATTATGCAAAGCATGTTTTTAACGTCAAGGCTGAATATATTACCGATTACGTAGACAATTCAATAAAGGTTGTATTGTCTGCAATTGGCAATTCACCGATTTATTATACACTCGATGGTAGTGAACCTACAGAGAAATCGCAACAATATAGTGATACACTTTCGTTAAAAGAAAGTTGTATCTTGAAAGCTATCACTATCCGCAATAATAAAAAGAGTGATGTTCTTACCGAAAAAATCGATTTCAATAAAGCTACTGCCAAACCTTTGACTTTGTTGCAACCAATCAATGAAAAATATAAATTCAATGGCGAATATACATTAGTAGACGGACTGAGTGGAACACCCAACTACAGAACAGGACGGTGGATTGCATTTTATAAAAATGATATGGAAGCAGTCGTTGACCTAAAGCAGGAAACTTCCATTCATAAAGCATGGGTACGGACTTATGTTGAGATAGGAGAAGAAATTTTGGATGTAAGAAGCATTTCTGTATTGGCATCCGATGATGGTAAAACTTTTAAGGAATTGAAAACGGAAGATTTTCCTCCTGTTACTTCTAAAGATAAAAATGGTATTTATACCCATGAATTGGAGTTTAACTCTGTAAATACTCGTTATGTTAAGATTATTGCTAAACCGGAATATAAAATCCCTGCATGGCATTGGGGTAACGGACGACCTGCATTCATTTTTGTTGATGAAATAGGTATCGAGTAAACCGGCAAAGCATACGTAGGTATTGGGAATTTTTTAGGTAAAGTAAGGCATTTTATTGAATGTGGAATTTGAAAAATGCCGGGTCGTTTATGAAACGTTCATTTTGTGCTGAAAGCATGAAGTAACGTTCGTAAACGACCTTTTTTATTATCATATCTTTTTAAAAGACAGGGCGTATGTACTTTTATCGTATGTTCTTATGTACTTTCCGTGGAAAATAAGACATTAAAAAGCTTGCCGATAAGTATAATTCCGTAACTTTGCTCCCGATCGGACAGTCTGTTTGTCATAATTTTAAAAAGAAAATTTGTAGTATGAAAGAGCAATATTGGAAATATTCCTTAGTTATTTTAATCATCGGATTAGGAATTTTGTTGTTTCGTCAGGCACAGCCATTTATGAATGGTATATTAGGAGGATTCACTTTATATCTGTTATTGCGTAATTTTTCGAATTGGCTTCAGAGCAAGATAAAGCCACTTCTGGCAGTCTGGATTATCACAATCGGAGTTACTCTCTTTATCCTGATTCCGTTGTCGCTGTTTAGTTGGGCAATTGTGAGCCAAATTTCGGGAATGCATTTTGATACTCAGTCGATCATTCAACCTGCACGCCAGGTTATTGATGTGATAGAGGAACGCACCGGATTCGATTTGCTGTCAGAGCAAAGCTTGTCGTTTATGGTAGCGCAGGCATCTTCTATCGGACAAAAGATAATGACTGGCGTAAGCGATTTGGTTGTCAATCTCGCGGTTGCCATTATGCTTTTGTTTTTTATGTTGTGGGAAGGCAAGAAAATGGAGCATTATGTATCGACCATTATGCCTTTTACTGAAACAAATAAGCGTGAAGTACTTAATAAAATCCAGTTGATGGTACGGTCGAATGCTATAGGTATTCCGTTGCTGGCTGTTATACAGGGTATTATTTCTTTAGGAGGATATTGGCTGTGTGATGCTCCCAATCCGTATCTGACTGCATTGCTTACAGCATTTGCTTCGATTATACCATTGGTGGGTACTGCATTGATTTGGGTTCCGGTATCTGTTTACTTCCTGATAATGGGTGAATGGGTGAATGCGCTTATCCTGTTGGGATATGGAGGTATTATTATTTCTCAGTGTGATAACTTGATTCGCTTTATTCTTCAGAAGAAAATGGCTAACATCCATCCATTGATTACGATATTCGGTGTTGTGGCCGGACTGCCGATTTTTGGATTCATGGGAATTATTTTTGGACCTTTGCTGGTGTCATTATTCCTGCTGTTTCTTGACATGTTTAGAAAGGAATATCTGTTGGATGGTACAGAAGAGGGAGAGAAGGCATGAAATCAGTATATATACATTCATCGGCCAGGCTAAATTTGGATGTCTTTTTGCGTGAACTGGATGTTCCTTTTCAATTTGAGTTCGAAGGTTACGACGGAGAACGCAGCTATTATTATTTCACTCGTCCGGAAATCTCAACAACTATGTTTGTCATAGCAGAGGGACCGGATGAATATGAAGTCATGATAGACGGACTGGCTTCCTATAACGATTATAAGTTCTTTCCATACCTGATAGACTGTTTGAGTCAGCATCTTAACCATAAGAACTTGACATTTCCCGGTGCTGCGGACCAAACAGTATATCGTGTATACGATGAAGCATGGATTGAAGATGCCATTGGAGAAGAAATAGCAATGCTGAAATCGGCATTGTCTGTGTTTCCACGTTACTATGTGGGGCTTCCATTGGAAGGAACCCCTTATTTGTCATTGGATTTATTGGCGCAATATGGAGTGAATCTTCATTCTTCCACTCCGCGCATTTACGGCTATGTACAGTATATCATGCGGAAAGGGCTGCTTCCACAAGCAACTGAAGCGGAACTGGAAGAAGACCATCGACGGGAAGAGCTGGAAACCGAAGTCGATGTTCCTCAGCATGTTTCCATTGGACGAGTTAAGTCCTGGCAGATAGACGGGGCCGAAACCTGGGAAAGCTATTCGCGTGAAGATACAGAAATGCTGGTGGCTCTCGGTGAAAGTTATCAGGCTGGAGCGGATGTAGCGGGAGTCGTGCTGAACGATTTAGGAACTATCTATCAGGAAGGTATCGGCGTAGAACGTGACGGACTGAAAGCCGAGTACTGGTTCAAGCAGGCTTATCTTCAGGGAGATCATTTATATGCCCCTACAAATTTGGGAGATTTATACCGAAAGGGTTGCGGAGCCTTACCCATATCCCTTCCTTTGGCTTTCGAAGCATATAAAAAGTCGGAAGATATCTATGCTCTTTATCGCATCGGACAAGCTTATGAGGAAGGATGGACCGGTGCACCGGACAGGGAGAAAGCGTTGTATTGGTATCGGAAAGCTGCCGGAAAGAAACATCATCTGGCAGTCCGAAGGCTGGAGGAGTTGAGCAACCAGGCCTGAACGATGCCTCGCAGTGCCAGATAAACGATAAAGCCTAACCACAGTGCATGGTTGTGAAGTGTATGGTGTAGTCCATAATAAATCAGGAAGAAACTTCCGGCAGCTACCACCATTGCTTTCAGCATGATGTTGGTGGAAGTGGTTCCGATGCAGATACCGTCCAGCAGGAAAGCTGAAAATCCGGCAAGCGGAATGGCAAGTACCCAGTAAAAATAATCGCCCGAAGCAGCAATAACCGACAGGTCATTCGTCAACAGTCCTAAAAATCCTTGTCCTCCTATTCCATACAATAGAGTAAAGGCAATCGACAAGGCAATTCCCCAACCGAACAAATGCCGGATGGTACGGTGCAGTTCCTGCTTGTTGCCGGCTCCGATGTATTTGCCGGTCAACGCTTCTCCTGCATAGGCAAATCCATCCATGATATAAGAGAAGAGTGTAAACAATTGCATGAGCAGGGTGTTGACAGCCAGGACTACATCTCCATAGGCAGCTCCGGTAGAAGTAAAGAACACGGTAACGGCAACCAGACACAAGGTTCGGAGGAAGATGTCTCGGTTTACCTGAAACAGGCGTTTCATGGCGTCATGGGTAAAGAGATTTTTCCGGCCGATATATTTTCGTAAAGGACGATAGTAACGCAGCCAGAGCAAGTACGCCATGAAAAGTCCTGCATACTGAGCTATTAGCGTACCCAAGGCAACTCCTTCCACCTTCATGCCAAGAACAAAAACAAAAAGTACACTGGCTGCTATGTTTACAATGTTTTGTGTAATGGCTATGAACATCGGAAAACGTGAGTTCTGCATGCCGATGAACCATCCCGAAAAACTATATAAACCAAGAGTTGCCGGAGCTCCCCAGATGCAAATGTGAAAATATAATGTGGCAAGCTTCTGTACCTCGGCACTGGTATCTATCAGTTCGAAGGCAATGAGCCGTATGGGATATTGTAATACAAGTAGAGCCAGCGCCAGCATCAGGCTGATACCGACCGAACGCAGTAAGATGCGGGTGACTTCCTTTAGGTCGTGACCGCCATAGGCTTGCGCCGTCAGTCCGCTTGTTCCCATACGTAAGAAGCCGAATATCCAGTAGATCATATTGAAAAGCATTCCTCCTACAGCGATGGCTCCGATGTATGAAGCCGAACCGAGGTGACCTACAATAGTAACATCTACCAGTCCCAGCAAGGGAACTGTAATATTCGAAATGATAGAAGGTATAGCTATGTGTAATATTCGTTGGCTGGTAGGTGACATGCTTAGGATTATAATTCGAAAGACACTTCTTTAAACATATATTCTCTTCTCTTTCCGCTCTCATCTTCCAGGATTAAAGCTCCCGATGGTTCTATTCCACAGATGCGTGCACGGAAACTTCCGTCTTTATCTTTATAGGCATAAAAGCCTTCCTTGCGATAGAGTACAGCCTGATAGCGTGAAGAAATCAGTTCTGCATTTCCATTTTTCAGGAGTGAATAGTAGTAGGCGGCACGTTCCATGAATTCATCCAGAATTTCTTTCCGGTCGTAACGCCGTCCGGTTATCTGAAAAAGTGATACCGGATTGGGGGCATCACTCAGAAAGCTTTCCTGATTCAGATTCACGCCTGTGCCCGAAATGGAACGGCTGATGTGTATGCCCGTCAGATCATTTTCTATCAAGGTTCCGCAGATTTTCTTGTCTTTCCAATAAATATCGTTGGGCCATTTGATACGGATTTCGTCGGTATATTGCGACAAGACTTCCTGTAAGGCAAGAGCTGTGATCTGAGAAAGCAGGAATTGTTTCCGAGCCTCCAGAAAGTCAGGATAAACTACAAAGCTGAAAAGTAAGTTTGCTCCGGCTTCCGACTCCCAACTGTTACCTCTCTGTCCGCGTCCCGCAGTCTGGAAGTCGGTATATACGCTGGTTAATTCTGCCACCGAAGTTGTATTACACAATTCGTCCAGGTAGCTGTTGGTCGAGTTTGTTTCGCTTAGAAATATCGGTTCCGGATAATCGGTAGAAAACGTGCCCACGTTTTCAGTAAAACGTGGTGATGTTTTCTCTAAAACGTCCCGTTGTTTTTTAGTAAACTTCCTGACGACTTCTTCATACGAGTGGTCTATCAGTTGACGGATAAGCTGGTCGGGTACATCACTTTCCAGTGCTACCTGATTCCAGTATTTCTTATTGAAATGGTAAGCTCCTTCAATACCGTTGTAATGGTCACGAAGTTCTATGGCATAATCCGGATTACATTTCATGCTGGCATGGTCGGGATGTTCCAGATCGACTAGTAGGAACATACGGTCTACAACTTTAAAGACAAGGCTTGTTTCGTCGAAAGGAAAACATTCGGTTACGGCGGGCTTGCTTAGACAATATTGACGAAGGGTTTCTATATCCATAATTTTTTCTGACTTGACGTTATATTATATGTATGTCTTACCAAATTGGCGGTAAAAAAGCTTCTTCGATATGTTCAATGTGAAAGGGAGGCTCTGTGCCTGTTATTGTAATAATATCGAAGCGAACCGGCAGGTCTATTTCGAACTTCTTGATATATGCATCAGTCGAGATGATGATGTTTCTGATTTTCCGGTCGGTGATAGCCTCTTCCGGCCGGCCGAACTCATCGTTCCGGCGAGTCTTTACTTCTACCACTACCAGTTCACCGTCTTTCTGTGCAACGATATCCAGTTCCCGTTTTCCTGAACGCCAGTTGCGGTGACGAATTGTGTAGCCTTTGCTTATCAGGAATTCAGCAGCTTCTGTTTCCCCTTCTTTTCCCAGTTCGTTGTGCTTAGCCATTTTGTTTTTTGCAAAAATACGTATTTTCTGTTTTGTATTTAGTTGAAGTGTACTAATTTTGTACCTGCAATGATGAATAACGGAAAAAAACGAAAAAAAGTACCACCATCGGTTCCGCCACGTAAGCAGCGGATGGTATGCCTGATGAGTGAAGAAGAAGTGCAGATTGTGGATCGGTATCTGGAAACTTACCAGATAAAGAACAAGGCGCGCTGGCTTCGTGAAACCATATTGGCTTTTATTCATCAGAATATGGAGGACGATTATCCTACTTTGTTTAAGGAGCACGATATGCGCAGATAAGTTATGGCTGATGATGTTTTTTATATGAAGCAGGCCTTAATGGAGGCGCAGAAAGCTGCCGGCAGGGGAGAAGTTCCTGTTGGGGCTGTTGTTGTTTGTCGCGACCGTATCATTGCCCGTTCGCATAACCTGACCGAAACCCTGAACGATGTGACGGCTCATGCTGAAATGCAGGCCATAACGGCTGCTGCCAATGCACTGGGAGCCAAGTACCTGAATGAATGTACGCTTTATGTTACGGTAGAGCCTTGCGTGATGTGTGCTGGAGCAATAGCCTGGGCACAGACGGGAAAACTGGTGTTTGGCGCTGAAGACGAGAAAAGAGGCTATCAGCGGTATGCGCCCGATGCCTTGCACCCCAAGACAGTTGTAGTAAAAGGTGTACTTGCCGAGGACTGTGCAAAGTTGATGAAAGAATTTTTCAAGAAGAAGAGATAAAAATGATAATCCCCGCCGGAAGCGGGGATTTATTGTTTTAGATACGTTCGTAGTCTACAAAATGATAAGCATATTGGTGCTTTTCGTCGGTGGAATGGCTTTCGCGCTGTACTTCCTTCCATTCGTTGAGGTTGATGGGCGGAAAGAAAACATCGGCTTCTTTATCCGCATCCTCTATTTCGGTGATATTAAGCCTGTCGGCAAGAGGCAATGCTTCAGCATAAAGACTTGCTCCTCCTATAATATAGACTTCTTCTTCCTCCTTACATTGGTGCAAGGCATCTTGCAGCGAATGAAAACATTCTGCTCCGGGAAATTCGTGGCAACTACGGCTCAACACGATGTTGCGGCGGTTGGGCAAGGCACCTTTGGGAAGCGATTCGAAGGTTTTTCTTCCCATGATGATGGTATGTCCTGTAGTAAGTGCCTTAAAACGTTTCAGGTCGTTCGGCAGCCAGTATAACAGCTTGTTTTCGAATCCGATTCCTCTGTTTTTGTTGATAGCGACGATAATCGACAGCATATTGTTATGTTGGGTTATAGGGGTTAGACAGATACTTTTCCTGCAATGTGAGGCCACGGATCATAATTTACCAGTTCGAAATCTTCGTATTTGAAGTCGAAGATGTTTTTTACATCCGGGTTCAGCTTCATTTGCGGAAGCGGGCGGGGAGTACGGGTAAGCTGCAAGTCCACCTGTTCTAAGTGGTTCAGATAGATGTGCGCGTCGCCTATGGTGTGGACAAAATCTCCAGCTTTCAGTCCCGTAACCTGTGCCATCATCTGCAACAGCAATGCATACGAGGCAATATTGAACGGCACTCCGAGGAAGGTATCGGCACTACGCTGGTACATCTGAAGGCTCAGACGTCCGTTGGCTACGTAGAACTGGAAGAACATGTGACAAGGAGGCAGATTCATGTTTTTCAGGTCGGCTACATTCCATGCATTGACGATGATTCTGCGTGAGTCAGGATTATGCTTGATAGTTTCCACTGCTTCCGAAATCTGGTCGATGAAACCTCCTTCATAATCAGGCCATGAACGCCACTGGTAGCCGTATATATGTCCTAAGTCACCATTCTCGTCGGCCCATTCATTCCAGATACGTACTCCGTTTTCTTGCAGATACTTGACATTGGTATCGCCTTTCAGGAACCAGAGCAGTTCGTAAATGATTGATTTCAGATGAAGTTTCTTGGTCGTGACCAGCGGAAATCCTTCTTCCAGATTAAAGCGCATCTGATGGCCGAATACGCTGATCGTACCGGTTCCGGTGCGGTCGTCTTTTCTGACACCCTCTGTGCGGATGCGTTGTAATAAGTCCAAATATTGTTTCATGCGGATGAATCTCTTTTATTTTGTTTGCAAAGGTATAGAAAATATC
>NZ_JBBKBJ010000010.1:0-138013 GCF_037890145.1 Phocaeicola sp. HCN-6420 | reverse complement strand
GACCAAACACCATTTGAATTTGCTCCCCTTACACGAAAAACATATTCTCCAGGGCTTAAATTATTATAAAAAGCAAAACGATGATAAGCTGTAGCAGAAACCCAATGCTCATCATACCCCTCTAACTGATACTCATACTTATTCAGATCCGAATTAATATAATCTAAAACAGAAAAACTCAGACTGAAATTATTCTGGTTATAGTGCAATGTAATATGATCTGTGCAATCCAAAGACCCAGACAATATTTCGTCATATTTAGAACGCTCCATATTGCGTACCGATTCATTGTATATTTTTAAATCAGTTATCACTACAGGTGAAGAATATGTATTAGATGTCATCACATCTATATCCAATATATTAATGCCATGTACACCTCCCAAAAAGATTTTACCGTTTTTCCCCATACAACAAGCATTTCTATTAAAAATATATCCCTGCAACCCATCTTCTATAGTAAAAATCTCAACAGACATCTTATCAGAACTTTCAGACATCTTGATACGATACACCTCCAGATTGGTTGTTATCCAAATACTACCATGTCCGTCATTCAATATACAAGACACTATCTCCGATTCTTCAAAATAATCATTCAACATAGGAACAAAAATATCTTTATCCCGATCGTACATACATACACCGGTTTCATTTCCACCAGCCCATATCCGGTTATGATTATCCACTGCCAAAGAAACAGCTCCTATTATAGAAGCATTATGATTGGATACATTATAGCACCGCACACTATACTTATTCTTCTTACGTTGAATTCTCCAGACACCAGCAACCGCAGTTGCAACCCATATATCCCCATTTCCATCCTCTACCAACTTAAAAACAGACGAACAGGAAAAATCCTTATTACCTTCTCCTGTAAGCTGTTCCAAAGAATGAAGCTTGCCAAAGGAGTCTAACATAAAAAGTCCGGAACGTGATCCTAACCATAAATTTCCTTCACGATCCTCCAGTACAGAATAAATACATACATCCTTTAGTAAAGGATAAGACTTATCATTTATCACCTTTACCCGATTTCCGTCATATAACCAGACACCATCATCCCAAGTTGCAAAACAATACTCACCTGTTTTTTTCCTGTCAATTATTTCGTTAACTGTAGATATATGAGGCAATGAAGCAAACTCCTTAAAATGATGATAGGGAATAACCTCCTTTGTTATATAATTATATTTAACGAGACCAAACCCCATAATACCAAGCCATAACCAGCCACTATCGTCTTGAAATATACTCCTGACGGAACTGGTCGGGAAAAATTTTCTCAACTCAGACAATGTATCAAGTTCAGAACGGCTTTTTCTCGTATTAACCGTACAAACTCCTCCTCCAAGTAACCCTACCCACATCAAACCATCATGGCTACACAATAACGCATTGACTTCGTTAAAAGGTAAGTCATCCGTATTATTACCTGGCAGATAATTTGTAAAAGTACCTTCTCCTTGAGCCGACTCCATAATACTCAGGCCACTACGAGAACCAATCCATAACTTTCCTGTATTAGAGTCTTGAGCTATGGAATAAATTATATCATCGGCAATACTATTCTTTTCTTTCGCATTATGCATATAACGAACAAAAGAATAATGCTGCATATCATATGGATTTTTTAAGTTCAACAAGCCATACCGCCATGTGCCAATCCAGATTTCTCCACTTTTATCCTGAAACAAGATATGAGCGGAGTTTCCAGGATTTATTCCTTTATACGATAGAAAAACATTATTCTTACGATCGTAACGCCATAACCCCTGATTCCATGTACCTATCCAGATATCTCCTGTATAGTCTTCCATCAGCGATTTAATGTTAAGGACTTCTGCAATATTGTCACAACGACAAAAATCATTTTCTCCAGTCTTCTTTCTATACAATCCTCTTCCTGTACCAACCCATATATCTCCGTCAGCTCCACATGTTATCGCTTCAATGTAACTATCTGCCGAAGACAATCCCGATAAGGATATTTTTTTCACCTCATCCTTACGCTTGTCGAGCATATACAACCCATTATGGGTACCAATCCACAAATTACCTTGTTTGCCTTCCCTTACTATATTGACAAAGCCATCAATTGAATGATCTTTATTTTTAGCATCTGGTCGGTACATTATTGTAGAATACCCATCATAACGGAGCAGACCACTATAAGTGGCAATCCAAATATACCCGTCACTATCTTGAAAAAGATTACGGACTTCATTTGTAGGTAAAGGCAATATAGGTTTTAATGGACGAAAATGAAGAGAGGAAGAGAACGCAGAAACTATTCCCCATAGAAATTCCATTAACAAGAAGATACAGCGTTTCATGTTTTTACATAGTATTTTTGACAAAAATACAATTTTTCCCATTTAACGCAAACATATCCAATCTTATTTCTATAAAACAAAAAGCCTGTCCTTACTTGTTTTGTAAGGACAGGCTTTTATGAATTCCGTATTTATATACTATAAATATAGTATAAAACTATATATTTTTATACCAAATGAGCAATCAGTTCTTCACGGTCGCCTTCCAGCAAGTCGATAACTGGAACTTCAATCATTGTATAGCATCCCGGCTGCTGTTTCATCGAAGCACGAGCTACACAAACCAGAACCTGAGCTGTAAGCGCCGGATTATTGATCTTCATATCAAATTCGAACAACTGGTTATGAGTCTTTCCTGATACACCTTTACGTACCAAGTTTACACCATGACCCACGTCATTCAAATCGTCAACACAAGGAACCTGAATAACATGAGTTTCATCGTTTACGAAATATGCATCAGCTTTGATGGCAGCTTCTACAGTTTTAAAGTCAGCACCTTCTTCCAACTCTACATAAACCATACGACGGTGAATACCTGTACCAACCGGAATAGTCATAGACAAAGCATCTTTTACTCCCGGAATAGCACGTACTGCAACAGAGTGTCCCATACTACGTCCCGGACCAAAGTTTGTATAAGTAATACCCTTCGGAGCAATAGCCTGTAATAACGCACGAACTACAGAGTCGCTTCCCGGATCCCATCCAGCAGAAATAATAGATACAGCATTGTGAGCCTTAGCTGTTTCGCCTAAAGAACGACGCAAATCGGTAATCTGTGTATGAATATCGAAACTATCTACAGTATTGATGCCCAAAGCCAAAATTTCCTTTGCATATTTTTCAACGCTACGAGTCGGAGTTGCCAAAATTGCAACATCTACATCCTGCAATTCCTTAATATCTTTTACTACTGGATAGTTTGCCAATTCTGCCGGCTTATTTTCAGCTCCATGACGACGAACGATACCAGCTACTTCAAAATCGGAAGCGGCTTCGAGTGCTTCCAATGTAAATTTTCCAATATTTCCGTAACCAACTACGGCTGCTCTAATTTTCTTCATTTTATCTTTGATGTTTGATGATTTCTTTTATTAATGTCGCAAAAATACAAAATTAGAATTATTCTAAAGAAACAAATAGGCAGCGATTTTGAAATAATTCTTCATAAAGTTACGATTTATAACTTTCTTATGCCTATTTTTGCACTAAAATTATAATTTATCAGAAAAACATGATTGAATATATAAAAGGAGAACTTACAGAAATCACACCAGCAATGGCTGTCGTAGAATGCAACGGACTGGGATATGGTATAAATGTTTCCCTGAATACCTACACAGCCATTCAGGGAAAAAAGGAAGTGAAACTATATATATACGAAGCTATTAGAGAAGATGCTTATGTATTGTACGGATTTGCAAGCAAACAGGAACGGGAATTATTTTTGCTACTTATCAGTGTATCGGGAATAGGCGGTAATACCGCAAGAATGATTCTTTCTGCTCTTACGCCTTCGGAACTCTGCAATGTAATCAGCAGTGGAAACGATAAATTACTAAAAACCGTAAAAGGTATTGGGCTTAAAACAGCACAACGCATCATTGTCGACCTGAAAGATAAAATTGCAACAACCGACATGGGAGCCTCAGCTACAATATCTTCTGTTGCCACAGCAGCCAATACCGAAATCTATGAAGAAGCAGTAGCAGCCCTGACTATGCTGGGATTCGCACAGGCTCCTTCTCAAAAAGTAGTTTCGGCTATCCTGAAAGAAGAACCGGAAGCTGCCGTAGAAAAGGTTATCAAGCTGGCATTAAAAAGATTGTAATGCTAAAATTTATTTTTTATTAATTTAATAATATTGTAGCAATACGTCCAATCGGAGAACAACAGAACAACTATTTATACATATTATAATAACCATAAATATTCCTGGATTTTGAATGATAGAATTTTTATCAATACAAAATCCAGGATTTTTTGTTCAAATTTTCAAAAAAGATCAAGAAAAATAGACAATGAGGAAAAAACTTATAAGGATAAGAACTTGGCGTTTAACCATCCTAATGAAAAAAACAAAGAAAATCAAAAAAATATTTAAGCACGAGTAAGTATTTCCAAGTAGTATACTTGTTATATAGTTGAATTGATTCGCTTCCAGATAATTCAGAAACGAAATACAAACTAAAAATAACTTAATGTATAACCTTAAAAAAGCAAGTATGAGAAGCAAAAATTCTTGCAAGTGTTCAAAAAAAATACTTCGAACATTATTGCTGTCGACGCTGTTTACTGTACCATCACAGTTTGTATCAGCGCAGTTGAATATTGCTTTATCGAATGCCCAATTAGGGACGATAATCAAGCAAATTCAATCACAATCTCAGTATCAATTCTTTTATGATGATGATTTGGCAGATACTCCAATCTCATCGATCAATGTAAAGGATGCTTCTGTGGAAGAAGTACTAAAAACAGCATTAGCCGGAAAAGGTATCAGCTACAGAGTTGACGAAAATGTGGTATATTTGTCAAAAGTTTCTACTTCCGCTTCTTCATCATCAGTAAAAGCTGCACAGCAGCAAACAAAAACAGTCAGTGGACGAATCGTAGATGCGAAAGGAGAACCTCTGATTGGTGTAACGGTCATTGAAAAAGGTACAACCAACGGAGCTATTACCGACTTTGATGGCAATTATTCATTAACAGTACCCGATGGAGCTATTCTACAATATTCTTATGTGGGATACAAAAACGTAGAAATGTCAGTAACCGGTAAAAATACGATCGACATTACTATGAAAGAAGATACTGAAGTACTGGAAGAAGTAGTTGTAACAGCATTGGGAATCAAACGTTCTGAAAAAGCCTTGTCATATAATGTACAGCAAGTAAACGCTGAAGACATTACAACTAATAAAGATGTAAACTTCGTTAATTCTTTAAGTGGAAAAGTTGCGGGTGTTAATATTAATGCATCCTCTTCAGGTATTGGTGGCGTATCGAAAGTTGTAATGCGTGGTACTAAATCCATTATGCAATCATCAAATGCTCTTTATGTAATTGACGGTGTCCCTATCTTTTCTGGCAGAAGTAATAAAGGAGGAACAGAGTTTGACTCACAAGGAGCAACTGAACCCATTGCAGATATCAATCCGGAAGATATCGAATCAATGTCTGTACTGACCGGTGCAGCTGCTGCAGCACTTTATGGTTCTGATGCAGCAAACGGTGCTATTGTTATCACAACCAAAAAAGGAAAGGAAGGGAAAATGAGCATTACTGTAAACAGTAATACTGAATTTTCTTCACCATTCGTCATGCCCGAATTTCAAAATCACTATGGTACTGGAATTGGAGGCGTATTAAGCGACTCTGGTATCTTAAGTTGGGGAGGTAAACTAACTGAAGCTAATGCCTTCAATTATTCTCCCAAAGACGATTATTTCCAGACAGGAATTACTGGAACAGAAAGTATTTCTTTTTCAACAGGAACAGAAAAAAATCAAACTTATGCCTCTGCTGCTGCTGTAAACTCCAAAGGCATTGTTCCTAATAATAAATATAATCGTTACAACTTTACAGTCCGCAATACAACATCATTCCTCAATGACAAAATGAAACTTGATGTCAGTGCAAGTTATATTCTTCAGAACGACCGAAACATGACAAATCAAGGTACCTATAACAATCCTCTTGTTGGAGCATATTTAATACCGAGAGGCTATGACTGGGAAGATATCAAAATGTACGAACGCTACGACCCTGCCCGCAAAATTTATACCCAATATTGGCCTGTTGGGGATGCTGCTATTGCGATGCAGAACCCTTATTGGATAAACTATCGAAACTTACGCGAAAACAAGAAAGACCGTTACATGCTAAACGCTGGTTTAAGTTATCAAATTTTTGACTGGTTAAACATAGCTGGTCGTGTCCGCTTAGATAATACATCAACCAATTATACCGAAAAATTTTATGCAACAACCAATACCCAGTTGACAGAAAAGTCAAGTCGTGGCTTGTATGGACAATCAAAATCAGAAGATAAGCAACTATATGCAGATTTTCTAATCAATATTAATAAAACATTCGGTGAAGATTGGAGCTTGCAAGCTAACTTAGGAGCCTCTTTCTCAGACTTACGTTATGATTTGATGAAAGTACGCGGACCTATTGCAGACGGTTCCGACTCATTTACAGGAGAGCCTGTCGGACTAACAAACTGGTTCGTTATCCAAAACCTAAGTGCAAAAAATACCGAGCGCTTAAATGAAGGATGGCGTGAACAAACACAATCAATTTTTGCATCTGCCGAAATCGGTTATAAGAGTACCTATTATTTAACTGTAACAGGACGTAATGATTGGCCCTCACAATTAGCTGGACCCAAATCAGTAAGCAAATCATTCTTCTATCCGTCAATCGGTGCTTCTGTAGTTTTATCAGAGCTTATGCCTAACTTAAACAAGGATTACTTATCATACATGAAGATCCGTGGTTCGTGGGCATCTGTAGGTAACCCATTTGCTAGATATTTGGCTAATCCACGTTATGAGTGGAATCCCGTAGGAGGATCAGGACAGTGGAGTAACACCACCCAATATCCAGCATATAACCTAAAACCAGAAAGAACAAACTCTTTCGAAATAGGTTTGACAATGAAATTCTTGAAGAATTTTGATCTTGACATAACATATTATAATGCCAAGACAATGAATCAGACATTTAATCCAGAACTACCAGTAAATGGATATTCAGCCATTTATCTTCAGACTGGTGCTGTCAGAAATCAAGGTCTTGAACTTTCGTTAGGATATAAAAATACTTGGAACAACTTCACATGGGACACAGGCCTCACCTACTCTATGAATAGAAATAAAATTCTGGAATTAGCTGATAACGCTATCAATCCAGCAACAGGTGAACCAATATCTATTTCTACATTAGATATGGGTGGATTAGGTGAAGCTAAATTCTTATTGAGAGAAGGTGGAACCATGGGAGATTTATACTCTCTGATTGATTTGCAACGTGATGCCAATGGGAAAATATATGTAGATGCTAATGGTCAGATAGCAACAGAAACAATCAGTAATCCTAATAACTACATAAAATTAGGAAGTGTATTACCTAAAGGTAATCTATCATGGAGAAATAACTTTAATTGGAAGAATTTCAACGTCGGCTTCTTAGTTACAGCACGCTTAGGTGGCGTTGTATTTTCTCGTACTCAAGCTATGCTTGATTATTTTGGCGTTTCCGAAGCTACAGCAACAGCCCGCGACCAAGGATATGTCATAATAAATGATAATGACCATATAAATCCAGAAACTTGGTATAATGTTATTGGTGGTGGTACATCAGTTCCACAATATTACACTTATTCTGCTACTAATGTACGTTTACAAGAGGTATCTGTAGGATACACATTCCCGAGAAAATGGTTGCGCGACATATGTGACATTAGAGTATCTTTAGTAGGCCGTAATCTTTGGATGATTTATAACAAAGCTCCATTTGATCCAGAAAGCATTGCCTCTACAGACAATTTCTATCAGGGAATCGATTATTTCATGATGCCAGCATTACGTAATATCGGATTTAACCTGAACTTTAAATTTTAATAGTTAATAGGTATGAAAAAATATATAATCAATAAGTTTGTAGTTGGAGCTTTACTTTTAGCTGCCACCTCATGTACAGATAAATATTTTGATATAAATTCCAATCCCTATCAACCGGGAGATTTAAATCCAGATGATTATGCCTTAGGTTCAGCAATGAGTAATCTTGCCAGTACTGTTATTTCATCTGATGTAAATACGGCACAATTCACAGATTGCTTATTGGGAGGTCCGATGGGAGGATACTTTGCTGATTCTAATTCAGGATGGTCTAACACAATCTCTAATTATAATGCAAAGAATGACTGGACTCGTGTATTTATGATGAGTGATCGTATCATACCAACTTTATATACAAACCTAAATGCAGTTAAAATTGTATCAGAGTCTACAGAAAATCCAGTACCATATGCAATTGCCCAAATTATAAAAGTAGCAGCAATGAGCCGTGTCACAGATACTTATGGAGCAATACCTTATTCCCAAATCGGTGAAGACGGTAAAATCACGACCCCATATGATTCTCAGGCAGACGTTTATAATAAATTCTTTGAGGAATTGAATAGCGCCATTGAAACATTGACAGCTAACAGTGACGCAAAACTCGTTCCAACAGCTGACTACGTCTATAGTGGAGATGTTCAAAAATGGATTAAATTCGCCAATTCCTTAAAACTTCGTTTAGCCATCCGCATTGCTTATGCAGATATAGACAAAGCCAGAGAAATGGCAGAAAGCGCTATTACACAGGAATTCGGTGTTATTACCAAAAATGAAGATAATGCTGCCTGGAATTATTTCAGTACAATCAGCAATCCTCTTTATACAGCGGTAAGATATAATGAAGAACAAACAGGAGGTGACACACATGTTGCAGCTGATATTGTTTGTTACATGAATGGATATAATGATCCCCGTCGTGCTTCATATTTCGAACCTTCAGGATGGAGTGGAAAAGAATTTGTAGGCCTACGTAGAGGTATTAATATGAAAAAAGCCGACAGCTACTTTTCAAAATACTCCAGAGTTAATATTTCTGCTTCAGCACCCGTTATGTGGATGAATGCAGCAGAAGTAGCTTTCTTACGTGCAGAAGGAAAAGCTATCTTCGGATTTAATATGGGAGGTGAGGCTAAGGACTTCTATAATGAAGGAATCAAACTTTCTTTTGAGCAATTAGGAGTTAATGGATATGAACAGTATATAGAAGACGGAACGAGTGTCCCGGAAAACTATACAGATCCAGCAGGCCTCAATTCATATGAATCAACAATATCAGATATAACCATAAAATGGGATGAAAATGCTGATTTAGAGAAAAAACAAGAAAGAATCATTACTCAAAAATGGATTGCTAACTGGATGCTTGGCAACGAAGCATGGGCTGACTATCGCCGTACAGGATATCCTAAATTAATACCCGCAACAACGGAAGGTAATCTTAGTGGAGGTATAGTCGATAGCAATCGCGGTGCCCGTCGTATGCCATATCCATTGGAAGAATATACAAGCAATACTGAAAACGTACAAAATGCAGTCAACCAATATTTAAAAGGAATCGACAACATGAGCGTAGACGTTTGGTGGGCTTGTAAACCAGGAAACAATTAATTTTAGAGAACTTATTAATTATGAATTCTATGAAAATTAAAGAATACAATCCGTTAAAAAAATCTATAGTTGCAGTGATTGCTACAGTGGCTTTGTTTTCTTGCTCAGACTGGACAGAAACAGAAAGTTTAAATATTAAAACACCAACTTTAGAAGAAGAAAATCCAGCACTTTATGAGGCCTATATCAGCTCCTTAAATGAATATAAAAAGAGTGAACATAAAGTAACCATCGTAAAATTTGACAATAAAGAAACAGATCCTGCAGGTCAAGGAGAGCGTATTACAGCCTTACCAGATAGTATTGATTTTGTTATATTAAATAATGCAGACAATCTTAATGCTGTTACCATTGATGATATGCAAAAAATACGTCTAAAAGGAACGCATACCCTTTATTCTATAGATTATTCTGTCATAGAAAAAGAGTATGAAGCTATGCTTGAAAATGAAGAAACACCAGAAGAAGACACAAAAGTCCAAGACGAGAATACTGGAGAAGAAGAAACGACAACCGATCGTTTCCTGGAGTTTTGCGAACAACGAATGGAATACTATTTAGGATTATTCTCTAAATATAAATATGATGGAATAAACGTAATCTATTCAGGTATAGATCCATTAGCGCTTTCTGAAACTGAAAAGAGTCAGTTAGAAGCACGCCAGCAAATATTCTTTGGAAAAATTGAAGCATGGAAGGATACAAATGTTAATGCAACTTTTATATTTGAAGGGAAACCTCAAAATCTTCTTTACGACAAGAGTTTATTACAAAAAACAAATTTTATAATCATCCCTGTTGTTGATGCAGTAAATCGTGAAGACATATTGTTTACTACAAATATGGCATTAGTTGAAGGTGTTCCAACTGACCGTATAATATATGGAGTCACCATTCCTTCACTTACAGATAGCAAAGACCAAACAGGTTATTTTGAAGCCCAAGAAAATGGGAGTCCAATGTACGCAGTAAAAGGTGCTGCATTAGCTGTTATCAGTAATAATAATAATTTCGTTCAAGCTGGACTATGTATTTCTCGCTCTCAAAATGATTATTATTTTGGTGTAAAAAGCAATTATAAAAACATTAAAGAAGCTATTTCTATAATGAATCCGTCACCCTTAAATTAATAGACAATTTATGAAACTTTTTAAATTAAATATTATCACTTTTTGTATGGCAGCCGTTTTAATCAGCTGTAATACAAATGACGTAGAGGAGCATCACTTTGACAATAAACTGTTTATCAATGTAGAAACTCCCGTAGAAGAACTTGTTTTTAAATCAGGTTCTGAAAATGTAACAGAAACACGAGAATTGACTGTTGCAACAGCCTTACAAGCAACAGAAGCTATTACAGGAAAATTTATAGCAAATCCTGCCTTAACAAGTACCTACAATATGATTTATAATGCAGAAGCTCAACCTTTGCCATCAGACATGTGCATTATTGAGAATCCTGAAGCTAAAATAAAAGTTGGAGGTACAACATCTGCTCCTGTAACAGTTACTTTTACAGGATTAGAAAAGCTAGATCGCGACCTCATTTATGTAATGCCTATAGAGTTGGTTGATGTACAAGGTATAGATGTGTTATCATCAAAAACAAAGACGTATTTCATTTTCAAAGGTGCTTCTTTAATTAATGTAGTAGCTGATATAGCCCAAAACAATTTACCAGTCAACTGGAATACTCCAGACTTGGTACGTTCTATGAAAACTATCACAGTAGAAGCTTTAATCAGAGTTCGAGATTTTGGGACATCTAATGGCTTAAAAGGAGAAGCAATGAGTACTATTTTCGGTATTGAAGGAAAATTCCTCATCCGTATTGGTGATGCAGGATTTCCACAAAATCAGGTACAAATGGTAAATCCCAATGGCAATTTTCCTGCTGGAAATTCTGAATTAGGACTACCTGTAGACCAATGGGTACATGTTGCCGCAGTATGGGATGCAACCACAGGTGATAGAATTATGTATACAAATGGACAAGAAGTGGCTCGCGACTCAAAAGCATCGGGTACAGTTAACTTAACCAATGGAGATTGTTATGTTGGTAAAGCATGGAATGATGACCGTTGGCTTGATGGAGAAATTTCAGAACTTCGAGTTTGGAGTGTACAAAGAACTCCCGAACAAATTGCTTCCAGTATGTATGACGTAGATCCGTCAACAGAAGGCTTAGTCGCTTATTGGAAATTTAATGAAGGCGCAGGGAAACAAGTAAAAGATTATACAGCCAATGGTAATAATATTACTGCTGAAAATGATTTGACATGGACTAAAGTTTCTTTGCCTGAAAAATAATAACCCCTTATCTTAAAATTATGAACAAAATAATATTTTCATTAGCCTTAATATGTGGATCGTTGCTTTTCACTTCATGCGAAGATGATTTAGTAGTCGGTAGCGTAAATCAAAGTTCATATAATAATATAGGAAAACTTGAAGCTTCACTAAAAGATAAAAATAGTGGACTTTCCGATAACATTATAGAACTTAGAACAAAAGAATACACAACCTCTGTTTGTGTAAACCTGACAAAAGCTCCAATGAAAGGAGTTGATTTTGCCATTTCTTATGATGCAGAATACTTAAATGAATACAATACACAACACGGAACTAATTTTAAGTTATTCCCTCAAAATCTGATTTCTTTAGATGGCGCTTCTGAAGCTAATATTCTAATGGCACCTGATGAAAAACAGTCATTAGCTGTTAATTTAACAATTCAACCGGCAAGTACAGATTTAGAGGAAGGAACAACCTATGTTCTACCCTTAAAGATAACAACTGCAACAGAAGGTATCTCCTTATCCTCTACAAGTCATTGTGTTTATTTAATCAAAAACTATCATAATGAAGCAGATTGCGACAAAGGAGCTGATGCTGTGAAAAATTTTCTATATTTCGAAGTGAATGATACCAATCCATTAAATGCACTTGAATTCGTTCGCGAAGATGGAAAATTATTCTTTGACTATGTTGTGCTTTTTGCAGCAAATATTAACTGGAATGCAGAAACGGGCAGAGTATATGTATACAACAACCCGAACGTTCAATTTTTGTTAGACAATAATGAACAATATCTACAGCCATTAAGAAAACGCGGCATAAAAGTTTTACTTGGAATTCTTGGAAACCATGACGAAGCTGGGGTGTGCCAACTATCTGATATGGGATGTAAAGAGTTTGCACGCGAACTGGCAGCACTTTGCAATGCATATAATTTAGATGGAGTTAATTTTGATGATGAATATTCTAATTATCCAGACTTAAATAATCCTTGGTTGACTAATGCCTCATCGCAAGCCGGTGCAAAATTACTATACGAAACCAAAAAAGCAATGCCTGATAAATACGTAACTGTTTATTACCTTGGATCTTTAGGTTCGAATTGTCCTTCTATTAACGGAATCACACCCAATAATTTTGTAGACATTGTTGTTGCAGATTATGGTCAATCAACACGCCCGATGACAGGGATGACCAAAAAACAATGTGCAGGAATGTCTGTCGAATTAAGACGAGGTTACGGCAGCACAACTGAAGATTATGCACGTAGTGTGAAAGAAGACGGATACGGTTTCTATATGTGGTTTGCATTAGACCCTTCATTATATGCAAGTCAAGTATACCGTATACAAAATGTATCAAAGGGACTTTACGACCAAGAAGTAAAAGATCCAACTTTTTACTACAAGAAAAATGATACAACCAAATATTCTAGGTAATTATTTAATTTAATTGCATATGAAAAAAATATTCATAATATTAGCAACTATTGGACTATTATACAGTTGTTCTGATGATGACTCCAATGAAAATCTAAATCTTAATGAAGATTTTGTCACCTTGTCTGCTGATACCTTATCGGCCGGACCTCAGGGTGGTGATTTAGAAGTTACTATAGAAAGTTCTGAAGATTGGACTTTAGTAGGTCCTAAAGTAGAATGGGCTACTCCTTCTACCAATAAAGGTCAAAGCGGTCAAACCTTAATTTTTAAGGTGGAAGCAAATGAAACAGGTAAAGAATTAGAAAATACTTATAAAATATTTGCCGGTTCTAATGTAAAGAAACTTGTTGTTATTTCTAATCCAACAATGAAGTTAGAGCTTTTATCAGAAGATAATGTATCTATAAATTCAGATAAGAATACAATCAATATTTCTTTATCTACTAATATAACTAATTTATCCTATGAATTTTCCGATAACGGAAATCAATGGCTAAAAGTTTCAAGTTTTGAATCAGCTTTTGGAAAAGAGACTCTTGTACTAGAAGCTAATGCAAATGATACTTATATATCACGCAGTTCTACTTTAAAAATTACAGGTGAAGATAAATCTGTTTCTATTAATATACAACAAGCTCAATTAGACGGAATATTGTCGGATGGAGAAGAATACAAAGAAACTGATTTATCAGAATGTGACATACAATTTAATATTAAAACGAACATAGAATATCAACTGGGAGAATTACCGGAATGGATTCAATTGGAAGAAACTACTAAGGGAGAAACTGTTGATGGTTTACAAAAACAGACCCTTACTTTCCATGTATCAGAAGCAATGGCGTCAAGAAGAAGTGATATTTATTTCTTAAAAGACTCAAAAATATGCCTAACTCTTACAATAAAACAACAAAATCCAAATCCTATAATGATAACAATTCCTGATAAGAATTTCAGAGAAGCCTTATCTACTGAAGGTTGGGTTATATTAGGAGAAGAAGACGATATTCAGTGTGAAGTTGTGGAAAAAGGCTTAAAAGAAACAGTTCTTGATTTAGATGGTACTTACTGGAGCAACTACGGCATTGAATCAATTGAAGGAATAGAACAATTTCCTCAAATTGAAGTTTTAAGGTTAGCATATAATAACCTAACAACAATAGATATATCAAAGCTCAAACATGTAAAAGAATTAAATATTGAATCAATCTATCCACTGACTTCGGTTATCATAGGTGACAATCCTGTATCTTCATTAAGATTCCAAGATTATATAGATGCAACATCTTTGACAATATCAGGTAATAACATTACAGATATCAATGCCAGTTTATCTTCTTGGATGAGTTTTTATGACAAATTAGCAACTTTAGATATCACAGGTTGTCCTAAATTAAAAACATGTAATGTAGACCGTCAGAAGTTAAAAACGTTATATGTAACTCAAGAGCAAAAAGATAATGTAACATTTACGAATCAAGGTTCGTTACAGATTGTAGTAAAATAAAAATTCAAAATCTATATTTTTATCAATAATCAAAATCCGGATTTCAGCAAATAATTGGCTGAAATCCGGATTTATTTATTTGATTACCGTGTCAGAAAACAACAGTTTACCAATGGATCAATTGAAGAATTTAATCCCGATAAAATATGTTCGGGGTTGAGTTGGCCCATAAAAATACTTCGAATCACGTAAAGCACCTTTATCCAAATCTTTCTGGAAAGCATTAAACATGTTCTGTACACCACCATTCACTTGAAGCTTCAAGTGGTCATTCAGCACAAACGTATAATTCAACTTCAGGTTCAGCTCCATAAAATTCGGTGTATGTTCCAATCGGTCTTTTTCAATATAACCGGCAAAGTGAGGAACAACCATCGGACCTGTATAGATTCCAGAGAAAGAAAAATCAAAATTCTTCAGTGGGGCTGAAGTAAAAGTGAAATAGCCGTAATAATCCGGTGTACGAGGCATGCGTTTAATAGGAGCAACATCTGAATCTTCACTCCAGTTTACAGCCTCAGTATATCGACTTTGCTGCAAGGTAAAACCAAGTTGCAATTGTGCTTCACGCCCGTGAGCTATTTTATAGTCGATATTGGCCCCGTATACGCGCGCTCCATACCCGTTTCGTCTTTCCTGTATTTCCGCACCGGTGTCGGCATCCTTCCCTATTCCTGTCAGGTAAAAGACATCATTTAAGGAAGTGTAGAATCCTTCCACCAACAAATCCGACTGAAAATGTCCGATGTTGAAACTCCAGTCAACAGAACCGCTGAAACTGTTCGAACGTTCAGGCTTCAACCCGTCGGCCAGACGAATAATCATCGCTTCACCACCTACAGCCGCTACGTGCAAGTCTTCATCGTAAGCCTGCGGAGCACGGAAACCGGTAGACCAGGTCAAACGTCCCTGGAGTTTATCCGATGGCTTCCACAACAAATTGACACGCGGACTGAATATAACATTATCTATCAGGTTATGCTTATCCAAACGGAAACCCGCCAAAAGCGTAAAATAGTTCATCTTCCACTCATTTTGAGCAAACCCGCTGATTATTCTCACATTCTGCCGTAAGTCGCGGTTGTAGCCTGTCATCACATCATGCAGTGAGTTATAGTTATATTCAAGACCTCCAGTAAATGTTGCAGGCGAGAAAAGACAATCTTCCATATTGCCTACGTACATAGCTCCACCTACAGCAGTCAAATCCTTTGTCTTTCCATAAGCATTAGGATTTTTCCCGGCTCCATAATAACTATTACGGTCTATATGCTGCACAGAGCCATAGACTGATAATTTATGACGATATTCATTAAAAAAGACATCATAAGTCAGCCCTCCACTATTGATAATATGCTTGGTTTGTTCAGTAATATCCGTTTCGTGAGGCTGAAGATCAAATTTATTACCCCCACGGCGGAACTCATTCGTCGTATGATACTCCAGACTAATACGGCTGAACTGTGTAGGACGATAATAAGAACGTAACCCAAACGTATTCATATTCAATTTGCCAAGTTCCGAAAAGCCATCACCATCTGCATCATACGGATTACGGTTACGGTACGACTGATAGAGAGCGATGCCATACGAATTATCTGATGAAACAAGCGAAGCATTGGCTCCCATATATTGCTCCCAGACCTTTCCATTCAGGTTTGACATGGTAGAAGCCACCTGAAAAGAATTGCTCACAGGATCTTTCGTAATGATATTAATCGTTCCTCCTACCGCATTGGCGCCAAACAAAGCAGAACCGCCTCCTCGAACAACTTCTACACGTTCAATCATATTGGTAGGAATCTGCTCCAGACCGTAAACGCCCGAGAGAGCACTCATTACAGGACGACTGTTTATCAATATCTGCGAATAAGGACCTTCCAATCCGTTTATGCGTACCTGTGGAAAACCGCAATTCTGACAATTGTTTTCCACACGTAATCCAGACTGATAACTCAATGACTTCGCCAGATTGTTCGAATTGACAGCCTCAAACAGTTTATTACTCATTACATTCACAACGACCGGTGCTACCTTACGGCTTGTTTCATTTCTATTGGCTGAAACAACCACCTCATCTGTCATGATTGTTTCTTCTTCCATCACAAAATGTATGTCGACCGTGAAATCTTTACTTACCGTAACTTTCTTGGTCTGAGTATTGTATCCTATACTCTGCACTTTCAACGTATAATTTCCGGCAGGAATATTTTTAAAACGGAAATAGCCTTCAGCGTCAGTAACCGTTCCTTCTCCCGTTTCTACAATCAATACTGTAGCGTAAGGCAAACTATTTTCCGTACCTTTTTCTATCACGTGTCCGGCTATGATATTTCCTTCCTTCACCGGTTCGGTTGCTAAGCTCACCAAAGAACATAGCAATCCCATTATGAATAAAATATGTTTTATCATTTTATATTAATCTTTTCTTTTGTTACTTATTAACCCGTTCCGCCAAGACTTACCTGCGACATGAGATAAAGAAGTCTGGTTTGGACATAATTCAAGCCTTCCTCCGGCAAGCCTTCATTAAAGGCCATCCGAAGTAACTCACTTAAAATCAATCCAAATACAAAAAACAGGCACTAATTCGGTTTCCTATTTTTATTAAATCAAATGAAAAGATTAATGGGAGGTGCACGCAAATAAATCCCTTCCCCGTACAATGCCAGGGTATGGAATGCATTAAAATTAAAAGTTAATAAATAAAGTAGAGGAAAATCGGGACAGACTGATTCTGCCGTATGCCAGTCTAACGAAGTAAATGTAGACAAATAATGCAATGTGAGTGCTTGCCCGCCCGAATGAGAATGATGTTCAGTAAAAGGATGCGAATGGACTATAACAACCCCGTTCACCTCGTGTATATGGACATACAGTGTCGTAACCGTATAATATACCGCAAACAAGGTTAAAAGGCCCAACGCCCAAATGCGTATATGACGCGTTTTTACTTTCATCGGGCACAAAGATACGTGAAGTTATCATTTAAAAAAAATGAAATACCTTAAAACATATTATAACGATTTAAGCCATCCATAATACTTTGCACTTTTTCCATATAAAGACAGGAATCCGGAAAAAATTATAGTATATGGAATCTGACAAGATACACCCGTAAAGTCAAAGTAATGGAAACGGGCCTCTATAAAATAAAAAAAGCGATTGTTCGTATGAACACCGCCGATTTCCTAAAGAACCCCCATTTAAGGGTTCTTGCATCTTTTTCTCATCCAGTTGTTGTTTTGTTTGTTATCCTTCCTTTTCTTTTCTACCTTAAAGCAATCTTTCTAATCCTATTTCAACTAATTCCTGAAAACATTTACCTTTTTATCCTAATACCTTAAAATAAAAACCTAAAACTTAATACCTTAAATCTAATACCTTTACTAAAATTGCTTTTTTACCTTAAATCTAATACCTTTTTTCAATTACCTTAAAATCTAGTCTAATACCTTTGTGTATCTTTATTATCTTTTGGTTTCACAACCACGATGCAAAGGTATGGCTTTCTATTTAATCGGCAATAAGATGGATGCTTTTTCTTCTATAATAGACGTTTTTCTTGATTTATATCATGGAACAATTTATTCATTCGTGTGCGACAACGAAAAGCATACACTACAAGGAGTTATTTATGTGTCAATTTAAGTATACGCTGGTTGCTGCTTCCCCGAAATTCCAGCTTCGGAGAATATAAAGATTGTTCAAAACGCCCGTCAACCAGTACATCAATATACGCCAATATCGGCTTGCGTTGCGGATCGGCCAGCAACTCTTCATAAGTATATCCCGTATAACACCAAATGTTCTGCTGCGTACGCTCACGGAATTCACGGACAAGAGAAAGAAACTCTTCGGGTGAATAAAACGGATCTCCTCCCGAAAAAGTAATTCCATCCAACAAAGGATTGGCATTGATTGCCGCTATCATTTCCTCTATTTTCTCCCGGGTAAGAGGTTGACCTGCCTGTGGGTTCCACGATTCCGGATTATGACACCCCCGGCATCGGTGTGTACATCCTGACAAATATATGGAGAAACGTATACCGTCCCCATCGACTATCGTTTCGGAATATGTATATAAATAATGTAACATAATAAAATTCAGCCTTAATATTAACCACGATCCGAAATGAAAAAGGCTTTCCTACATACAGATATCTATTCCCCAAGGGGAACTACTACACAATATCCGAATCTGTATGCAGAGAAAGCCTCTATTAAATAACAAACGAATGAATTAGCAGTGTTTTACTCTATCGCGTTCTTCTGCGCGCTTTGCCGAGTTCCAACTGTTTAAATCTCCGGTCAGATATCCGGTAATACGGCGCATGCGTAGAATATTTTCACTGTTGCAGATTGGACATTTATCGTAAATAACGCCTTTGTAGCCGCAGTTATGACAGGTATCTACCGGATGATTAATCGAACCATAACCGATACCTTCGTCATGCATTACCTTTACAATCTTGGCAATTGCTTTCACATTTTTCTGAGCCTCTCCGTCCAGTTCAACATAAGTAATGTGTCCTCCTCGCGTCAACGCATGGAAAGGAGCTTCACATTTTATCTTTTCTACGATACTGATGGGTTCTTTCACATCGACATGAAATGAATTCACATAATAATCGCGGTCGGTTACCCCTGGTATCACACCATATTTACGACGATCCATACGAGTAAATCGTCCGGAAAGCCCTTCAGCAGGAGTAGCCAGTACTGAATAGTTCAAATGATACTTCTGCTTAAATTCTTCTACTACACGATTCATTTCTTCTACAGCTTCATACAATGTGTCCCATGCCTTCCGACAATGTCCGTGTCCTTGTCCGTACAGAGCTACCATGGCATTGTGACCGCCAATGAAACCAATACCCAATGTTCCCTGATTCAGTACGTCACCTACCTCATCGTTCGGATTCAGCTCACCGCCTCCTTTCCACACATTGTTACTCATCATGAACGGAAACTGCCGTGCCAGTGCTGTACGCTGATACTGATAGCGGGCATAGAGCTGCCCGGCTATGAAGACAGCCATATCGTGTACTGAATTGATAAATGTTTCTTTCGCCAGACGTTCTATGGCATCCTGCCCCTGATTCTCAGCTACACTTTCAGCCTTAATACGCGCCTCGATGGCAAGACGCGGCAGATTCATGGTAGTAAACGACAAGTTTCCACGTCCCAATGAAGTCTTTTCACCGTTCAGATTTTCGAATACACGTGTACGACATCCCATCGTCGCCAGTTCATAACGGTAGCGTTTCGGATCGCTTGCATCCCATTTTTCGTGACGATTGAAAGGTGTATCAAGGAACATGAAGTTCGGAAACAAAGCCTTGGCCGTTGTCCGACAAGCTTTCAGAAACAAATCAAAGTTTGGAGCTTCAAATTCAACTTTCCCATCCATAGCAGCTTCAAAGTCCTCCATCGCACGTTTATAGTCTGCTTCAGAATAAGATACTCCATCTTTTATTTTGAATATCTGAATTGGAAATACAGGAACCTCTCCACGTGTACCTAAGCCTTCGATGGTCGCTTTCAATAATTCTTCTATCACCATTCGTCCTTCAGCCGAAGTATCTGTTCCATAATTGATTGAGCTGAACACTACCTGATTTCCTCCACGCGAATGCATCGTGTTCAAGTTATGGATAAATCCTTCCATAGCCTGATGAGTATCCTTGCGTACCTGAGCATACGACTTACGTAAAATGTGTTCCAGTTCACCGGCCGTCAGTGTGACGCCTTGTCCGGCTGCTGCCGAAAGGAAACTTTTCTTTTCATCCTCTGTCGGAACAATAGAAGTAAAACACTGTTTGGATACAGTCAGTATCGCAGCCTCATCCAACTGTATATCTCTCATATCAAGATAAAAGGAAACAGACGATGCTACTGCTTTCTGAAAACTCTTGAGTACACCTTTTGCCATGAAAAAATCAAAAGCCGGAATCGCCTGTCCTCCATGCTGTTCATTCTGGTTGGTCTGGAAGATAATAGTTGCCAGCGTTGCGTAACTCTGAATGGATTGCGGAGTACGGATACTTCCATTCTTTGTATGAAAACCACGTTCAAACAAGTCATCAAGATCATATTGAATACAAGTTGTTGTCTTGGTTGGATAATAATCCAAATCGTGAATGTGAATATCTCCCAACTGATGTGCTTCAGCATACTGCTTGGGCAAAAGGTATTTATACGTATAATCTTTGGTAATCTCCGAAGCAAAAGTCATCATCTGTCCCGCCGGAGTATGACTCGACATGTTAGCGTTGCTCAGATTTACATCATTCTTGTCGATAGCCACAATGCCATCCATAATGTGCTTCATCTGCGTTTTGCGATCGCGTTCTGTATTTCTCCACTGGCGATAAATGATATATTTCTTGGCAACCTCAGGCTGCACTTTCATCAATTCTGTTTCTACAAGGTCCTGAATCTCCTCAACTCCGATCGTCGGATTCTCAAAATGAGCAATAACACGCTGAGTAATTTCATCAATCAGCTCTTCCTGATGAGCCAGTCCTGTGGCATTAAAAGCTTTACTGATGGCATTTGTAATCTTTGAAGGCGAAAAGTTTTCCCGCTTCCCGTCACGCTTGATAATACAGATTTCAGTTAAATTCATACTGTTTGCTTTGAAAAGTTAATAAAAAGATTGGATTTGCTTTTCGTGGCAGGTCTTCTGACTGATCTCTCCCCGGCAGACACCTTCCCATTGTATTCAAACAATAGTGGCTTGCACATGCATTGCCTCCGGTTCATTAAGAATCACAGCAGCGGGTACTGTTGCCGATTTACACGACATTCCCTTTTGAAACGCTTATGTTACCTAACGAAAAGCTCTACAAAGATATATTTTCTGATCGAATAAATAAAAACGAACTAACAGATGTTTTTCTAAATTGAGCAACTTTTAAAACACAAAACCAGTCTACAGATACATATAGAGCGTACAAACGGACAACTCTTATTTATATAAACTTTTCTATTTGGATAATTAGATTTATTTCTTATTACTCTAAACAAGGAATAATCTTTTTCTTGTTTTCGGGTTTCCTATTTGCAAAAATACAGATCGGAAACCCGAAAACGGTATAATGATTTATTGATTGACGGGCTCCAGTCCCATTTGCTTTGCCTTCTTAAGCATAAACTCAAAAGCAGCATCGTGTTCATTAGGAATAATCCCATCCAGAATAGCGTCCTTTATAGAGCTTTTCAGACTGCCGATTTCCCGACACGGCTGCAAGTTGAATACCTTCATAATCTCAGCACCATCTACCGGCGGCTGGAAATTACGGATACGATCCTTTTCCTCCAAGTCTTTCAGTTTCTGACGTACCAGTTTGAAATTGTCGAGAAAGCGTTGTTTGCGCACTTCATTCTTCGAAGTAATATCTGCTTCACACAGCAGCATCAAATCGTCAATATCATCGCCAGCCTCGAAAAGCAGTCGCCGAACAGCCGAATCGGTCACTTCTTCATCGGCTATCACAATAGGACGCATATGAAGACCGACCAGCTTTTGAACGTACTTCATCTTTTCATTCATAGGCAACTTCATCTTCCGGAAGATTTCAGGTATCATCTTTTCTCCGATGAAATTATGATTATGGAATGTCCATCCTACACGAGGATCCCAGCGTTTAGTGCGCGGCTTTCCAATGTCGTGCAACAAAGTAGCCCAGCGCAACCACAAATTATCGGTAACCTTTGCAATATTGTCTACCACTTCCAGAGTGTGATAGAAATTATCCTTATGCCCTCTTCCATTTCTGACTTCCACTCCCTGCAAAGCAACCAGTTCCGGGAAGATCAGTTCCAGCAGTCCGCAACGGTCTAAGTCAACGAAACCTTTCGAAGGTACAGGTGAAAGCAATATTTTATTCAATTCATCGGCAATGCGCTCCCGTGAAATAATCTTGATGCGCTCACGGTTACGGCTCAGGGCATCAAATGTTTCATCCTCTATAAAGAAATTCAACTGAGTAGCAAAGCGAATGCAGCGCATCATGCGTAAAGGATCGTCACTGAATGTTATATCCGGGTCAAGAGGAGTTCGTATGGTACGTTCCTTCAGGTCATCCAGACCGCCGAACGGGTCTACCAGCTCTCCAAAACGAGCTTTATTCAAACATACTGCCAATGCATTTATGGTAAAATCGCGGCGATTTTGATCATCTTCCAACGTTCCGTTTTCTACAACCGGCTTACGGCTATCATGGCTATACGATTCTTTTCGAGCTCCAACGAATTCAACTTCCACATCGTGATACTTCACCTGTGCAGTTCCAAAGTTCTTAAAGACAGAAACATGGGCACCACGTCCCAACTTCTTTCCGAACGCTTCGGCTATCTCAATTCCACTGCCTACTACTACCACATCTATGTCTTTCGACGGACGATTCAGGAATATATCACGCACGTAACCTCCTACCACGTAACATTCCAGTCCCAGTTCGTCAGCAGTTTCGGATATCAGATTGAATATTTTGCCTGTAAAGTGTTCTTTCAATTCCATGTTTATTACAAAATTAGCGTGCAAAATTACAAAAAAATGAAAAGCCTCGCAGGGAATAACTGATTTAATTGTATTTTTGTTCCGTAATAAACTGATTAATTATATGAAAAAGATAACTTTAGCAGCCGCAGCCCTGATTGTATTATTGTCAGGATGTAACAGTGACAGCAAAAACGCAGGAAAACTGTTCCAGCGCGCGGAACTGGCTTTTGCTGCGGGCGACTATAACCTTGCACGGTTACAGATAGACAGCATACGCACCTATTATCCCAAAGCTGTAGACGTACGGAAGGCGGGCATCCAGCTCATGCAGCAAATAGACTTGCAGGAACAACAGAAAACGCTAACTTATCTGGACAGCATGATGGTCGTCAAACAGGCAGAACTCGATTCTATAAAAGGCAATTTCGTGCTGGAAAAAGATACGGCTTATCAGGAAATAGGAAACTACTTCTATCCTACTCAAATTGTAGAAAAGAATATCGGACGTTCTTTCCTGCGTGCACAGGTTAACGAACTGGGGGAAATGTCACTCACCTCTATTTATTGTGCAGGAGGAAATATCCACCACACGGCTGTAAAAGTCAGCGCAGGCGATGACACATTTGCCGAAACACCAGCATCCAACGACAGCTATGAAACAACCGACCTGGGACGGACCATCGAAAAAGCCGACTACAAGGTAGGCAATGATGGAGGAGTTGCAGCTTATATTGCCGCCAATCAGGACAAGAAAAGCCTCAAGCTGGAATTTATTGGCGACCGCAACTATAAGACAATTATGTATGCCAATGATATCAAGGCTATAACAGAGGTCAGCAATCTGGCACGTATCCTTGCCGGCATAGAAGAAATACGCAAAGAACAAAAAGAAGCAAACTTAAAAATTCAGTTTGTTACCCGAAAAATGGAAGAGGGAGAAGCCAAACAGAAATAGAGCTTCTGATAAAGTATCTCATAATCATAAAAAATAGTCATGTCAATACTCGAGTTCGGAGTTATAACATGACTATTTTTTGCTTCGGTTCTCTAAGCATGAAAAGGAATTTTTTTCCTGAGCAAAAGACTATCTAATCTACTAAGAAACAGAGTTTTAAATTTCATCTACTAATCATAAGCTGAAAAGTAAAGCAACCTTCGTGAAAGGCGTGAAGGGCAAAAAGACCAATAAACACCTTTATTAAATAAAAGCGTCAGCATATCTCGTCAAATTTCTCCCGACGTTTTTTGAAAATTTGTACAAAAGTTTTTTGTTTTTGTACAAAAAAACGAGCAGGCAATTACAGAAAAAGAAAAACTTCACAGCACGTTTCACCGCATACCGCATCATCTCTTCTTATTTACCAGTTCTCCGCACAATCAGAATACTTACTTCGTATAAGACAAACATAGGAAAGGTTACCATCAATAATGTAACGACATCGGAAGTAGGTGTAATAATAGCAGCAATGACAAGCGATATAATCAGTGCATGTTTCCGATATTTAGTCATAAACTCAGCCGTCAGAAAGCCAAGCTTAGCAAACAGCCATGCAAGAATAGGTATTTCAAACGTGATTCCCATCATCAAGCTTAGCATGGTAAGTGTATCGATATACGAATTAATCGTAATGGTGTTTTCTACTTCCGGACTCACCTGATAAAAGGCCAGAAAACGAAAGGTGAAAGGAAAAATCAGAAAATAACTAAACAATACGCCCAAGAGAAACAGAACATATCCCCAGGCTATAACCCGTACCGAATAACGTTTTTCATTTTCATACAGCGCAGGCGAAACAAAACGGAAAAGCTGATAAAGAATATAAGGAGATGCCAGTATGATGCCCGCATAAAATGAAACGTTCATGTGCATGAGAAACTGCCCCGACAATTTGGTATTAATCAGGCGGACATGAAAGTCGTTCGCCTCAAGCCCGGACAGATGCAAGACATTTCCTATCCACTCGAAAAAGCGATAAACATAAAAGTCATTATCCTTTGGCATCAGGATTATATGGAAAAGTTCATCCTTAAAGAAAAAGGACAATAACATAAGCACAACAACCACACACGCAATTCGTATAAGTGTGGCTCTCAATTCATCCAAATGGTCCCAGAATGTCAGTTCCGATTCATTTTTTTGCTCCACGATAGTTACTTTTCCTTATTTTCCGGTTTATCCGTTTTTTCAGCAGAATCTTTCAGATTTTCTTCTACCCCATTCATTCCGTCTTTAAAGCTTTTCACTCCTTTGCCTAATCCCTTCATCAGTTCAGGAATCTTTTTACCTCCAAAAAGCAACAGTACTATCAAGGCTATGAAAAGTAATTCTTGCGTACCGATTCCCATAAATAATAACATGGTATTCATGTGTTTTAATTTAGTTTTAATAAAGCAGATGTGTTTCTTTACCAAACAAAGGTAAAGATTGTTTTTAACTTGTGCAAGCCACGGCAACCCACCCGTTACTTTTTCACACAAAATAGTTATAAAAAACATCATTTTGCTTAGGCTTGCCCGCTGAAAGGAAGCAAGCCTAAGACAGAATATCCTCCTTTTACCGATTCAAATCCGTTCTGCCACTTTATTCCAGTCTACCAATTTCCAGAAAGCCTCAACGAAGGCAGCCCGACGATTCCGGTAATCGATGTAATAAGCATGTTCCCATACATCTATCACCATCACAGGGCGTAATCCTTTTGTCAACGGATTGCCGGCATTCGATTCTGCAACAATTGAAAGCTTATGTTCCTTATCAGCAACCAGCCATACCCAGCCAGAACCAAATAATCCCAAAGCCGCTTTCGTAAACAGTTCCTTAAATGTGTCGACCGATCCAAAAGCTCTGCTTAACGCATCAGCCAGTTTCAACGGCATCTCGGTCTGTCCGCCAGTCAGACTCTGAAAGAAAAAAGTATGATTCCATGTCTGTGCGGCATTGTTGTATATACCTCCGTCTGCCTTTGTCACGATCTCGTCCAAAGACATACTCTCATAAGGCGTCCCAGGTATCAGTTTGTTCAGATTATCTACATAAGTTTGCAGATGTTTACCATAATGAAATTCGAGTGTTTCCTTACTCATATACGGGGAAAGTGCGTCCATCCCGTAAGGTAACTGAGGCATTACATGTGTCATAATTTGTAGTATTTAGGTTAATCTATATAGATTCTGCTTTCGCATATACAAACTTAATTCTTATTTCTGAAAAAAAGAAGACTGAAGGCAAAGAAATATGTCCGACAAGCATAATCAGACAATTGATAACTCCTCATAGCAAAACACCACATCCAAATTTAAAAATAGTGAAATTTTTCCGTAATTAAGTCGAAAGCCCGCAGATTTGCCCACTTTTACGTAACGAAAGATTCGTTTTTACAAAAGAACTTTCCTATCTTTGTAGCGCAAGAAAAAAAAAGAAATACACTTTTATAACATAACTTAAATAATAAGAATTATGGAATTTGTAACTAACGAAAAACTTACCATTGTTGGTGCTGCCGGTATGATCGGTTCTAACATGGCTCAGACTGCTATCATGATGGGTCTGACTCCGAACATCTGTTTGTATGACCCGTATGCTCCGGGATTGGAAGGCGTAGCTGAAGAATTATACCACTGCGGTTTCGAAGGCGTAAACGTAACTTTCACTTCTGATATCAAAGAAGCGCTGACTGGTGCTAAATATATCGTAAACTCAGGTGGTGCTGCTCGTAAAGCTGGTATGACTCGTGAAGACTTGCTGAAAGGTAACGCTGCTATCGCTGAAGAATTCGGTAAGAACGTAAAACAGTACTGCCCGGATGTAAAACACATCGTAGTTATCTTCAACCCGGCTGACATCACTGGTTTGATCACATTGCTGTACTCTGGTTTGAAACCAAGTCAGGTTACTACTTTGGCAGCTTTGGACTCTACTCGTCTGCGCAGTGAATTGGCTAAACATTTCGGCGTATCTATGGACGCTGTTGAAAACTGCCGTACTTACGGTGGCCACGGCGAACAGATGGCTGTATTCGCTTCTACTGCAAAAGTTAACGGCAAACCGTTGATCGACATGATCGGTACTGACGCTTTGACTAAAGAACAGTGGGCTGAAATCCAGCAGAAAGTAACAAAAGGTGGTGCTAACATCATCAACCTGCGTGGACGTTCTTCATTCCAGAGCCCGGCATACGTTTCTATCGAAATGATTGGTGCTGCTATGGGTGGTAAAGCATTCCGCTGGCCGGCTGGTACTTACATTTCAAATGATAAGTACGATCACATCATGATGGCTTGGGAAACTTCAATTACTGCTGACGGTTGCCACTGCGCTGCTTTGAACGGTACTGCAGAAGAACAGGCTGCTTTGGATAAGAGCTATGCTCACTTGTGCGAATTGCGTGACGAAGTTATCGCAATGGGCGTTCTTCCAGCTATCTCTGAATGGAACAAACTGAACCCGAATATCAAATAATTTATATTTCGAGTATAACAAGGAAGGAGATTGATTCGTCAGTCTCCTTTTTTTATTGTGTCCAGATTTCACTGCTATTCCAAGGACTTTACTATTTACTTCTCGTACATAATCAAAAGGGAAAAGTCAAAAGTTCCTCATTCAAAGTTTTTTAACTAAACAATATGAACCTTCATCCCTCCAATTCCGTTGTATAGATTTGAATTCTTTTTATAACGGATACTATGAAATCAAGAACTTTCCTTCTCCTTTTCTGTCTGTCGTTCTGCAACATTTCCCTATATGCTCATCAGATAAATGATGAGTCTTCCTGCTACTTCAACGATTCAACAAGTAGCATCCCCCCGACTGAAAGGAAGATATATATAACTGCTCAAGAAAGTTTTAACAGAGAATTCTCGTATATGGGGATTCCTTTTATCGTATCCGGGTTGATTGTCAAAAAGCAAAACAGTGATTTTCGTACACTACGCAATCGGTTCAAACCCGAATTTCATCACAAATATGACGATTATACTCAATACGTTCCTCTTGCTGCAACCTGGGGATTAAAACTGGCTGGAGTACAAAGCCGCAGTTCCTGGAAAGAACTGGCTGTAAGCAATGTTTTCTCTGCTGCCTTGATGGCTGGATTTGTAAACACATTAAAATATACGACCAAGGAAACCCGCCCGGACAACACTTCAAACAATTCATTTCCTTCGGGACACACAGCTACGGCTTTCATGTGCGCAACCATTCTTCACAAGGAATATGGTATGAAAAGTCCATGGTATAGTATAGGCGGCTACACACTGGCAGGACTAACCGGAGTAACACGTCAGCTAAACAACCGTCACTGGATTGGCGACGTACTGGTAGGTGCCGGCATTGGAATGATTTCTACAGATCTGGGATATTTTCTTTCAGACTTGATTTTTAAACAAAAGAATATAGACACATGGAGTTTAAATGCAGATTACAACCGCTATGATGCGCCTTCTTTCTTAAGTTTCAATATGGGTATTGCATCCGGTCCCTCCACATTACGAACCGCCGAATTGTACGATTCTGAAGGTGGATCTCCCCTCGGCATGCGCCTAAAAGTAGGAACAGCAACCGTAGTCAGCGTAGAAGGTGCCTACTTTTTCAATGCTTTCATCGGAGCCGGAGGACGTCTGAAAGTTGCCACCCTGCCCGTCATAGCGGATATACCAGCCGAGAACATGAAGAACTTCGATATGGACAGCGACCTGCAAGAAGGTGCTCCGATCAACATGTTCTTACTCGATGGATTAGAATCGGACCATCTTGGAATGCTTGATGTAGACTTAGGACTCTATTTCTCATACCCATTCAGCCGACATTTTCAAATTGGAAGCAAATTACTCGTAGGACGAAGAATGAATGCCAACTTTAAATTGAATTCCATTTGCCGTATTAATCCTCAGATATTCGACCGTGGCATTGTAAGCGAAGCGGCTTATAACCAATTCTATAAAGAGGACGTAGAATATTACATGCAACAGGAAGATATCAGTCGTGATGAATTGTTGAATAGTAGTTTTGTAGATGATGACTTTCTGAGTATACGTAAAAGTTCAACATATAAAATCGGTACTGGAATATCGTTTACCTATCGCTATAAAGAAGATGCCGCTTTCCGTTTGTACTGTGACTACGATTTTGCTTCTCCCCGCTTGACCTACGACCTGAAAAATTCATGGGTAGACGGAGAAGGCAACCGGAATGTTCATTCATACACCAAGAGAACGCCAATGCACAACTTCACGTTTGGGGCTTCTATTGCTTTTGTTTTCTGACGCTTATCACCCCTGCTGAAGACATCATATAGCTCTTATCCGACAAAGAGGCATACAGAAAGTCATTGCACATTATAGTTATTTTTATTATTTTCGCCTCTTGATATGATAGACCAAGCCACCATAGACCGCATACTCGATGCCGCACAAATTGTAGACGTGGTATCCGAATTTGTTACTCTCCGACGTAGAGGAGTAAACTATATCGGACTGTGTCCTTTCCACAACGAAAAAACTCCTTCTTTCAGTGTTTCACCGAGCAAAGGACTCTGTAAATGTTTCAGTTGTGGGAAAGGAGGTAATGTTGTTCATTTCATCATGGAACATGAACAGCTTTCGTATTACGAAGCATTGAAATGGCTTGCCCGAAAATATAACATTGAAGTTAAGGAACGTGAACTAACCAACGAAGAAAAACAAGCACAAAGCCTGCGCGAAAGTTTGTTTGTTGTCAATCAGTTTGCATCCGATTATTTTCAAGATGTTCTCCATAACAACATCGACGGCCAGCGTATTGGTATGACCTATCTGCGCGGCCGTGGTTTCCGCGACGACATCATCAAGAAATTCCAACTGGGATATAGTACAGACAGCCCCGATGCATTGGCGAAAGCCGCCCTGCAAAAGGGTTACAAAGAGGAATTTCTGTTGAAGACGGGACTGTGTTACCGCAAAGACAACGGTACACTGCACGACCGTTTCTGGGGACGTGTAATATTTCCCGTACATACACTATCGGGAAAAGTCGTAGCCTTTGGCGGACGTGTATTAAGTTCTGCAACCAAGAACGTACAAATGAAGTACGTTAACTCGCCAGAATCGGAAATCTATCATAAGAGTCGTGAGCTTTATGGTATTTATTTCGCCAAACAGGCAATTGTCCGTCAGGATCGTTGTTTCTTGGTCGAAGGATATACCGACGTTATCTCTATGCACCAGAGCGGAATAGAAAACGTAGTAGCCTCATCGGGTACGGCACTGACCGCCGACCAGATACGACTGATTCATCGGTTTACAAACAATATAACTGTACTTTATGACGGTGACGGAGCCGGCATCAAAGCCAGCATCCGCGGTATCGACATGCTGCTGGAGGAAGGCATGAACATCAAGGTCTGCCTTTTGCCCGACGGTGACGACCCGGACAGCTTTGCCCGAAAGCATAATGCAACCGACTATCAGGCGTATATTAATGATCATGAAGTCGACTTTATCCGCTTCAAGACCAACCTGCTTATGGAAGAGGCGGGTAAAGATCCTATCAAGCGTGCCTCGCTAATTTCGAGCATCGTAAAAAGTATTTCAGTAATTCCTGATGCTATCGTACGTTCAGTATATATACGCGAGTGCAGCCAACTGCTACAGATGGAGGAAAAGATTCTGGTAGAAGCAACCGCCAAGCTGATAGAACAGGCAAGAGAAAACAAATTCAAGGAAGAACAACGCAAACAATATCGGGAAAAGCAACTGGCTTCTGGAGCATCGAACGTCAACAAGCCGATCGCTTCTACTTCTTCTACTCCCGAACCGTATGGAACTACAGGAGAAGTTTCTCCTTTTGCAACAGCCAGCGACATTCTCCTTCCCCCTCCTCCTGCTGAAAATATTGGGGAAAGTGGAATCTTAACCGACTTACCTCCTGTTGAAACAATGGGACAAGAGAGTGTGCCTTCGCCTGTTCCTGATGAAATTCCGGCTGATACCTACAATTCGTATATTCCAACCGAAGGGAATGAACAGAAAGTCTTTTACGCCAAGGAAGAAGACCTGATGCGCATGATTGTGCGATATGGAGAAAAGGTTATGTGCTATATGGAAGATGAAAACGGAGAACAGCAACCGCTTACCGTAACCGAATACATAGCAGAAGGATTAAAGGAAGACGAATTGCAGTTTCACGTTGCACTTCATCGTCGGATGCTGAAAGAAGCAGAAATGCACATCCACGATGAGAACTTTACGGCTGAACATTATTTCATCGCACATCCCGTACCTGAAATCAGCAAAGCAGCCGTCGACCTGGCCAGCGACCGTTATCAGCTTAGCAAGTATCATTCCAAAGGACAGAAAATCATCACTGATGAAGAACGACTGCATGAACTGGTACCCCGACTGCTACTTGATTTTAAATTATCCATTGTAGATGAAGAAATGAAACATACACTTCAGGCACTTGCCAATCCGGAGATAGCCAATGACCCACAACGCTGCATGGAAGTGATGAAACATTACAAAGAACTGCACGAAACACAGAGCATCATGGCTCAGCGTGCCGGCGACCGCGTGGTATTGAAAATATAATCTTCTCTGCCATCTTCTTAAAAAGAGTTGGTTGCATCAATCCCCAGCTGTCTCAATATGAGAACAATTTCATCGAACTTTTTCACCGGGACTCTTTCTATCGGATAGCAGTGATAAGCTAAATCGGCATCCAGCAACTCGATGAAGGAGATAAACTCGCGACTCACAAAAGGTGCTGACGTGAAATTAACCTTCCGAAGGTCTGAATAAGCAAATTTTACAGGTTCATCTTCATCCGGCCGCAGCAAGACCATTTCTTGCGGTTCCAGCTTCAGTGCATACTGACAAGAGATACCCTGATAAAGTGTAGATAATGAAAGTCCTACATGTGCTATTCCTATTAACAACACTAAAAGTCCCGCCAGCCATACATGAGGAGTTGCAAAAATCATCCAACATGCCCCAAAGAAAATAAACAGTCCAAACAATAACTCAAAAATTCCCCACCTGCGACGCGAACGCATATTCTTCGAAAACTCATCATAAGTACGAATTGCCGACAGGCTATCCACCTGCTTGAAGGGAGTTTCATAATTGGTAAAAGGAATCTTCCGTGCCAGCAGATATTGCACAATCCAAGCCGGATTCAGGCGAAGCCCCATATTCAACCACATGCCTTGCAGTTGCGTTCCACGTACAAAACCCGATTTCAAGGTAAAGATAAACACACCCAATCCATACAGGCAACGCCAATAAGGTTTGCATTTACTGGGACGAGGCTTATAGTATTGCATAAATGTAAAACCAGCCACCTCTTCCACATTCACATGTTTACGTTTTAACCAGCGTTCCACCTTGTACGTTTCCTCTTCTGTCAGTGCCATAACGCTTTCTTCTTAAATGTACTACGAAATAACCGACCAGTTCACATTCTTTTTCCGAAGCTCCTTCAACTGCTGCCATACAATAGCATTTTCCGGATGTTCCCCATTCGGATCGGCATCGAGCAGTCGTTCAGCTATCTCACGCACATACTGCAAGAGCTGTCCGTCGCGGGCGATATCGGCTATCTTCAAATCGAATGCCACACCACTCTGCTGTGTTCCTTCCAAATCACCCGGACCACGTAACTTCAAATCGGCTTCTGCAATCTCAAAACCATCGTTTGTCTGCACCATGATTTCAATACGCTTGCGCGTTTCTTCCGTCAACTTATAGCCAGTAACCAAAATACAATACGACTGATCAGCTCCACGTCCTACACGTCCGCGCAACTGATGCAACTGCGACAAGCCGAAACGTTCCGCATTCTCTATCACCATGACCGAGGCATTGGGTACGTTCACTCCTACCTCAATCACCGTAGTGGCTACCATAATCTGAGTTTCGTTTGCCAGAAAACGCTGCATCTCCTCATCTTTCTCTGCCGGCTTCATCTTGCCATGTACCTTACTTACCTTATATTCAGGAAACTCTTCACAAATATGCATATACCCGTCTTCCAGGTTCTTGATATCCATCTTCTCACTTTCCTGAATCAACGGATATACAATATAGGCCTGACGCCCTTCCTGTATCTGCTTCCGTATGAAAGCATACATCGAAGCACGGCGATTATCAAACTGATGAACAGTCTGAATGGGCTTTCTCCCGGGAGGAAGCTCATCGATGACGGACACATCGAGATCGCCATACAGTGTCATGGCAAGCGTACGAGGGATAGGAGTCGCCGTCATTACCAGTACATGAGGCGGACAAGTGTTCTTCGCCCACAACTTGGCACGCTGAGCTACTCCGAAACGATGCTGCTCGTCTATCACTACCAGTCCCAACGAAGAAAAGTTAACCGTATCTTCTATCACCGCATGAGTACCGATTAGAATCTGTACATCTCCCGTTACCAAATCTTTCAATATAGCTTCCCGGCGTTTTCCCTTTATATTTCCCGTTAACAATTCTACCCTTACATTCATACCTGCAAGGAAGCGGCATATCGTTTCATAATGCTGGGTTGCAAGAATTTCCGTCGGCGCCATCATACAAGCCTGATAACCATTATCCAAGGCTATCAGCATAGTCATTAAGGCTACAAGTGTCTTTCCGCTACCCACATCTCCTTGCAACAGCCGGTTCATCTGACGCCCGCTACCCATGTCACGCCGCATCTCCTTGATAACCCGCTTTTGAGCTCCTGTAAGCTGAAAGGGAAGGTTTTGAGAATAAAAGGTATTGAAAATCTCTCCTACCCGTCCGAATACCAGTCCGCGGAATTTATTTCTTCTTTCTTTAGTGTAACGAAGAATGTTAAGCTGCACATAAAACAACTCTTCAAACTTCAGACGATACTGTGCTTTCCGAAGTAAATCGGGATTCTGGGGAAAATGAATGTTATAGAGTGCATCCGTAAGCGACATCAGGCGATGCTGTGCCACCAGTTGCGGACTGAGCGTTTCTTCTATAATGTCTTTCTGAAGTGCCCCGAAAAGATTCTTCATCAGCTTCTCCAGCGCATGCGAATTGAGATTGCTGCGCTTCATCTTCTCGGTAGTATTGTAATACGGCTGAAGCCCCATCGACGAAAGAGTAAGTTCCTCCGCCGGATCAATATCGGGATGAGCAATGTTTATTCGCCCATTGAAGACTGTAGGTTTTCCAAATACGATATATTCTTCATTGGCCTTATATTTACCCATAACGAATTTCAGCCCTTGAAACCATACCAAGTCGACGATTCCCGTTCCGTCGGAAAAGTGTCCGACAAGGCGCCGCTGACGACCTTCTCCAATGGTTTCGAAACTAAGGACCTTACCCTTCAACTGAATATAAGGCATATTTCCGTCTATCTCATGGATATAATACAGACGACTACGGTCGACATACTTGTAAGGGAAATAATACAGCAAGTCCCGAAAGGAATAGATATTCAGTTCCTTGTTCAGTATCGCCGCACGCTGCGGTCCTACTCCCTGCAAATATTTTATGTCACGCGTAGATAAATCGAACATTTATTTAAACCAAAACTTCAGCAACCTTTAAATCGAACGGAGTCGTGAGCTTAATGTTTTCACGGTTTCCCGGCACCAGATATACCGGATGCCCCAAAGCCTCTACAACCGAAGCGTCATCTGTAAAGGCAGAAGTATACGGCTGTCCGTATGCCTGCTTCAACAAAGAAGCAGTAAACACCTGAGGAGTCTGAACCAGTTTATAACGGTCGCGCGGTACAGTTACGCTCTGCTCATCTGTTTCCAGCCGGCGTACAGTTTCTACGATGCCGATAACCGGAATGACTGCTTGCTTTTCGCGTGCTGCATCGTAACAGGCAGTAATCACTTCCTGCGACACAAATGGGCGAACTCCGTCGTGTACTCCTACAAGGCTGTCCGCATCGTCTACCAGAGCCAGTCCGTTCTTTACAGAATGAAAACGGGTTTCTCCCCCATCGGCAATACGATGCGGCAATGTAAACCCGTATTTTAAACAAAGATGCTTCCAGTAGTCCTGCTGGTCTGCCGGAAGCACCAATATGATATTTATATGCTCATCGTAGGCATGAAAGACTTCCAGTGTACGCATCAGGACAGGTTTCCCCTTAATTGGAAGAAACTGTTTGGGAATATCTCCTCCCATACGTAAACCTTTGCCACCTGCTACGACAATGATATATTTCTTCATCAGGCAAGCAACATTCCTTTTTTAACTTCCAGAGCTTTTTCAGCACCGGCAAACTTTTCAAGAATAGCAAAGCCGAAAGCTGGAGCAGCGCCCGGACCTTTACCCAAGATGAAGTTATCAACGATTTCTACCATGTTACCTGTATATTCTGCACCTTCCAGGAATTTGTCAAAACCCGGATAACAAGTAGCCTTCTTGCCTTTCAGCAGACCACGTTTTCCATATACCATCGGAGCAGCACAGATAGCAGCAAGTGGCTTACGAGCAGCAGCGAAGTCCATAATCAACTTATCCAGTCCTGCATGAGCATCAAGATTCGTTGCTCCCGGCAGTCCACCCGGCAAAACGACCATTTCTACATCTTCTTCTTTCAAGTCCTCGAACAGTATATCTGCAACGATAGGAACCTGATGAGAGCTGACAACAGTTTTTTCACCTGTTACCGATACAGTTTTCACATTCAGTCCCCCACGACGCATAATATCGAGCGGAAACATGGCTTCCATTTCTTCGAAGCCTTCTGCCAAAAAGATACAAATTGATTTCATACTACAACGAATTTAATTATTCACATTTCTAATTTTCTATTTCAGCTTGAAATAATAGGTTATTGTACCACTCTGATTATTTACCCCGTCTACTGCATTGAAACGGGCACGGCGTGCAGCTTCTTCCGCAGCACGGCGCAAAGCGGGATTAACCGTATTAGTCCGTTTATTTATACTTGTACTGACCACTTGTCCAGCGGGATTCACCACGATTGTAACCACCACTCGTCCTTCGTCCTGCACATTATACACCGGAACAGGCAATCCACCCGGTCCCAACGAACGTCCGTTCAAGTCGAATGTTCCATATCCTCCTACACCCGAAGTCTTTCCCGTATTTCCATTTCCGTCGGGACTTCCCTGTATACCTTGTCCCGACCCGGCCGTACCTTTACTGCCCATCTTGGAACCTTTACCGAAAGCTCCGGCAATCTTGCTGGCAGCAGCCTGAGCAGCTGCCCGTTCTTGTTCGGCACGTTTCTCAGCCTCCGTTTTTTCCTTAGGCTTAGTCACGACAGGTTCAGGTTTCTTTTCCTGCTTCTTTTTAGGTGTAACTTCTTTTTTAGGCTTCTCTTCTTTCGGTTTCTCTTTCTTCACCTGAATGGAGGGTTCATCATCCTGCGTAATCATAGGCTGTTTAACCTCCGGTTCCGGAGTAACTTCAGGCTCCGGAGCAGAAGTAGTTTCCGGCTGCGGCAATACGTCGACCTCCGTCATTGTAAACGGATCGGCATCGCCCTGAGCTGTTTCCGTATTACCAAGCATAACCGGTACTCCTCCCTCTTCTTGCATTTCCGGGCGAGTAAGCGAGCAAAAGAAAAGCAACAGTATTACAAGGATATGCAATACCACTGTTCCTATTATTCCGGTTACTTTACTTTTTTTCACTGTATTGTCTTTTAATTCTGTTTATCAGGGCGGCGGGTAGCCAGCACCATCTTGAAATGATTCTCATTGGCAATGTTCAAGATACGGACGATTTCGCGATACGGAATCGACTCGTCAGCATAAAGTGCCACATACATTTCCGGCTCTTTTGCGGCGCACTCTTGCAGGAAGGAAGGAACTTCATCCAGCGAAAGCGGCATCTCGTCGTCATTACCAAACGCCCCATAATAATTCAAATCCTTATCGATGATTACCCGTGCCATCGGTTTGGCCGAAGTCTGTTCGGACCCCTGCGGCAGCAAGACCTTAATGGCATTCGGAGATACCATTGTAGAGGTAATCATAAAAAATATCAGCAGCAGAAAGATGAGGTCGGTCATCGACGACATGCTGAAGGCCGGAGATATTTTCTGTCTTCTTTTCAGTGACATAGGCTTCTATTTTTCGTTTGGTTCGTTCATCAAGTCCATGAAAGCAATGGTACGAGCTTCCATCTGACTAACCACCTTGTCTACACGATATACCAGATGATTATAAGCAAACATGGTAGCAATACCTACCACCAGACCACCTACAGTGGTAATCATCGCTTCGTAAATACCACTCGAAAGCAGAGTTATATCGATGTTGTTTCCGGCATTTGCCATGTTCCAGAAAGCACGGACCATACCGGTAACCGTACCCAGGAAGCCAAGCATCGGAGCACCACTGGAAATAGTTGCCATGATAGAGAGTCCGTTTTCCAGCTTTGCCACTTCAATGTTTCCGGTATTTTCGATAGCAGCCTGTACATCTGCTACAGGACGTCCCATACGCATGATACCCTTTTCAATCATACGTGAAGAAGGGGTATTGGTTATACGACAGTAATTGATAGCCGATTTGATTTCTCCGGTCTTGATATAGTCGCGGATACGATCCATAAACAAAGGGTCCTCTTTACCTGCTTTACGGATAGCCACCGCACGCTCGAAAAAGATGTAAAAAGCAATAACTGACATAATAGCCAGTAAAATCATAATCCAACCACCTTTGCAAGCCATGTCCCAAAGGTTCATTTCAGGTTCTCCCGAAGCAACAGGAGTCAGCACGGGATTATTTCCCGTCATTGTGTCGGCAACAGTCTGTGCGGCTGCCAGCAATGTCATTGTAATCATAATTTAACGAAGGCAATTTTTATATTCTTCAATAGTTTTTTTAAGTCCCAGATAGAGTGCGTCGCAAATTAGTGCGTGGCCGATGGAAACTTCGTCCACCCACGGAATATTTTCGTGAAAATAAGCAAGGTTTTCAAGGCTAAGATCATGTCCCGCATTCAGTCCCATACCCAGTTTGCGGGTAACTTTTGCAGCTTCGATAAAAGGAGCTATTGCAGCCTCCCGGTTCTTCGGATACATCGATGCATAAGGTTCTGTGTAAAGTTCCACGCGATCGGCTCCGGCTTTTGCAGCATATTCAATCATTTCTGCGTCCGTCCCTACAAAAATAGAAGTACGTATGCCTGCTTCACCAAAGGTATCCATCAGCTCGGTCAGGAAAGAAAGATTTTCCTTGGTATTCCATCCTGCATTTGAAGTAATCTGATCGGGAGCATCGGGTACAAGCGTCACCTGATGAGGTTTTACCTTCAAGACCAGGTCGACAAACTCTTTCGAGGGATAACCTTCAATGTTAAATTCCGTACGAAGAATCGGGCGAAGGGCCAGCACATCCGCATAACGGATATGGCGTTCGTCGGGACGAGGATGAACAGTTATGCCTTCAGCCCCGAAAGCTTCGCAATCTAACGCCACTTTTTCTACGTCGGGGTTATTCCCCCCACGGGCATTACGCAAGGTTGCCACCTTGTTTATATTCACACTTAGCTTAGTCATATTGAATTTAATTTTATATCTTTGCGTCTACAACCTGCAAAGTTAACAGGTTTTACGAAAAACCTGTTAACTTTACGTGACAAAAGATTGATAAAAAAAGCTACAAGATATGCAACGCAACCTCAGATTCGCCCTTTTCGGAAATACTTATCAGGAACATAAGTCGGCACACGCCACACACTTGCTGGAGATATTGCGGAGCAAAGGAGCTGAAATCTGTATCAGCAACGAGTTCTACGACTTCTTGAAGCAGCATACCAAGGCCGACCTTGACGGACTGGAAATTTTTCAGGGCTACGATTTTGATGCAGACATGGTACTAAGCATCGGTGGAGACGGCACCTTTCTGCGGGCAGCAAGCCGTGTAGGGAAAAAGGAAATTCCTATTCTGGGTATCAATACAGGACGGCTGGGATTTCTGGCCGACATATCGCCCGACCAGATGGAAGAGGCATTCGATGAAATCTATGCCGGAAAATACCTTGCAGAGCCGCGACGAGTGTTACATCTTACCTCAGAAGGACATGTACTGAAAGGCTATCCATACGGACTGAACGAAATCGCGGTATTGAAACGCGACAGTTCGTCGATGATTACCATACGGGCCTACATCAACGATGAGCTGCTCTGTTCCTATCAGGCAGACGGACTGATTGTTGCCACTCCAACAGGATCGACAGGTTATTCGCTCAGCGTAGGCGGTCCGATTCTTGTCCCGCAAAGCGGAACCATCAGCCTGACGCCCGTAGCACCACACAGTCTTAATGTACGACCAATTGTTATTCGTGACGACTGGGAGATTACGCTCGATGTAGAAAGCCGCAGCCACAACTTTCTGGTAGCGGTAGACGGGCGTAGTGAAACTTGCCGCGAGGGTACTAAACTGACCATCCGCCGTGCCGATTATTTCGTACGGATTGTGAAGCGTTGCCATCACTCTTTCTTCAATACACTCCGCGAAAAGATGATGTGGGGGGCAGACAGCCGCTCGTAAATGTGGTAAACAATGAATGGATTTGTGCAGACGTTCTGAAAAAACATCAGGAGAAACGACCGATGTTTTGTACAAAACTTTCAAGAGTTTGTACAAAAGATTTTAGTCTTTGTACAAATTATACCTGAAGCCTCAGGATGTTCTCCATCGGACAAGCCGTAATTATCTTATAAATAAGAGACTGTTTTCGCATAGAGAAAATGAATAGACCGACTTATAATTTATAAGTTACAATTAAAAAGGAATCTCCTGCCTTAGCCTTTGTTTATTTTAATAACACGGGGAAAAGCAGGAGATTTTTTCTTTCAAGCTCAATCTATCCATTTTTTATTTGAGCAATTCTATTTTGAAACAGCCTTAAAAAACTGTTCCTCACCGCAAGACTGATATTTATACGATGAGAAACAGGCTGTTATAGCTGATCGGGCAGCAGACTCAGCTTCATGCTGTTCGAGCCTTTTACCAGGATGTAGTAACCTTTGGGCTTATGGGCCTGAATATCTGCCAGCACCTCGTCTACATTCTGAAAGGTCTGGAAAGTGTGAGTTGTAGCAGCAAACTCCGGTCCCACCAGCACTACCCGTTCGAAACCACACTCATTCAGATAATCGACCACCTTTTGATGTTCTTCACGGCTCACCGCGCCCAGTTCTTTCATATCGCCTAAGATAACCATCTTATGGGGAGCCTCTATCAGACGGAAGTTCTTGAGAGCCGCCATCATACTGGTCGGATTGGCATTATAGGCATCCACAATCAGCTTGTTGTCGGCGGTTTCCTTCAACTGCGACCGGTTGTTGTGAGGCAAATACGATGCCAGCGCATCGCTGATATCCTCATCGGGTACTCCGAAGTAACGTCCGATAGCTACCGCTGCCAGCATATTGTCCAGGTTATAGGAACCAATCAGGTGAGTAGCCACTTCGTGCGACACTCCTCCTGCTGTCCATCGGAACGACAGGAAAGGTGAACAGCTTATCAGTTCTCCACTGACATACAAACCGGCAGTCTGCCCGTAACGCACACAAGTCAACCCTTCGGCAATGCCATTCAGGTAAGGATTTTCATTCTGGATAAAGATAGTAGCCCCACCTTTAGCCCGCAGAAAATCGTACAACTCTCCTTTCGTGCGGATAACTCCCTCGAAAGATCCGAAACCTTGCAGGTGAGCCTTGCCTACATTTGTTATAATTCCATAATCCGGTTCGGCAATATGTACCAGTGTCTTTATTTCTCCCGGATGGTTCGCACCCATTTCGACAACCGCCATTTCGTGTTCTTTTGTCAGACGAAGCAACGTGAGCGGTACTCCGATGTGATTATTGAAATTACCTTCTGTATATAATGTATTGAACTTCCGGCTCAGCACCGTAGAAATGAGTTCTTTGGTTGTGGTCTTTCCATTCGTACCTGTAATGCCGATAACCGGCGTTTTCAGCTGCCGGCGGTGATAATTAGCCAGTTGTTGCAAAGCCTGCAAACAGTTGTCTACGAGAATTGTACCCTCACCCGCATATTCAGATTCGTCGATTACAGCATAGCGGCAACCCTGCTTCAAAGCCTGTGCGGCAAAAGCATTGCCATTAAAAGTTTCTCCTTTCAGGGCGATGAACATAGAACCCTCAGGACAGTTGCGGCTATCGGTGGTCACCTTACCGCATTCCATAAAACATTTATATAATTCTGCTATTTCCATATTTTCTGTAACAAAATATTCCGGCACAAAGATAACGTAATTTAATTTCCCGCGACTGCGAAAAAACAAATTATTGTGTGTACATTTGCAGCGCTTAAAGACGTATTCATCGGACATGGAAAACAGTATCACGAAACTTATCAATGTAAAGGGACAGTTAATGGACTTATCCTACCCGCAGGTAATGGGTATCCTGAATGTTACTCCCGATTCTTTTTATGCCGGAAGCCGGAAACAGACAGAAACGGAAATTGCAGAACGTACACTTCAAATCGTGTCGGAAGGGGGAAGCATTATCGATGTAGGAGCTTATTCATCACGCTCCAATGCAGAACATATCAGTGCGGAGGAGGAAATGTCTCGTCTGCGTCACGGACTGGAGATTGTATTCCGCGAATGTCCCGATGCCATTGTTTCGGTAGATACGTTCCGGGCAGATGTTGCACGTATGTGTGTAGAAGAGTACGGCGCAGCTATCATCAACGATATAGCAGCGGGCAATATGGATGAAAACATGTTTGCAACCGTAGCCCGGCTCGGTGTCCCCTACATCATGATGCACATGCAGGGAACTCCGCAAAACATGCAGCAGGCTCCACACTATGACAATGTATTGAAAGAAGTATTATATTACTTTTCTGAAAAGGTACAGAAGCTGCGTGACCTGGAAGCCAAGGATATCATCATCGATCCGGGATTCGGATTCGGAAAGACGCTGGAACACAACTACGAGCTACTGGACAAAATGGAAGAATTCCAGATATTCGAACTGCCTGTACTGGTAGGAGTTTCACGCAAGTCGATGATTTACCGCCTGCTGGGAGGAGAACCGGAAGATGCCTTGAACGGAACAAGCGTCGTCAACACAATAGCCCTGATGAAAGGAGCCGACATCCTGCGTGTACACGATGTGCGTGCCGCATCCGAAGCAGTCAAAATAGTTGCCGCCATGAAAAAGTTAACTCCTGTAAGTTTGTAAATATAAAATTATGCCTTTCGATATTTCCATACTTAGCGTCAAAGATATTATCGACATTCTGCTGGTAGCGTTTCTGTTATACAAAACCTACAAGCTGATGAAATCGTCGGGATCAATCAATGTATTTACGGGAATTCTCGTGTTTATCGTCATTTGGGTTATCGTATCGCAAGTGCTGCAAATGCGTCTGCTCGGTTCGATATTCGATAAGCTGGTAAGCGTGGGAGTCATTGCACTGATTGTAATCTTTCAGGATGAAATACGTCACTTCCTGCTCTCGCTTGGTTCACGCCACCGCACAAGCAGTCTGCTTCGCTTTTTTAAGGGAAGTCAGAAGAACGACAACAGCAAAGAGGCCATCATGCCTATTGTCATGGCTTGCCTCAACATGAGTAAAGGAAAAGTGGGCGCACTGATTGTCATCGAAAAGAATTTTCCACTGGATGACATCGCACGTACAGGAGATATCATCGATGCGAACATCAATCAGCGACTGATAGAAAATATTTTTTTCAAAAACAGTCCGCTACACGATGGAGCTATGATTATCAGCAACAAACGTATAAAGGCTGCCGGATGTATTCTTCCGGTATCACATAACCTGAACATTCCGAAAGAGTTGGGGCTAAGACACCGTGCCGCACTGGGAGTTTCTCAGGAAACAGATGCCATGGCAATTATCGTTTCCGAGGAAACCGGAGGTATTTCCATAGCCTATCAGGGTGAGTTCTACTTAAAACTGACGGCTGAGGAACTGGAAAGAATGCTTACGAGTGAAGATGAGCTTTAAGGATTAATCCAACATCAGGCTCATATAGGGATGAAGGTCTTTCAGTACAAGAGCAGTCAGCTCGCTTATTGTGACACAAACATACTCTTTTCCCATCTGATAACCTTGTATCATCTTCCCCGGAGAAACCGTGTAATATCCATTGTTTTCTCCGATAACCTCGTCTCCTTGCAGATGAATACAGAGTTCCTCCCCTTGATAAACAGCAGCATACAACTCAAGGCAAGCAGGAACATTTATTAAGCGTGCCATGCCTAATTCATGCATCTCGTCAGCAAAAGGAAGTATGCATGTCATGGTTTCAGCTTGATAAAAAGCAGCGAGTTGATGTAATGCAACTGTCAGGTCCGCCTCGTCAGACAGAAGTATTTCTTTGACAGAAAGTGTCTTTTCCTGCATCAGGCAAAAGATAAGTCCGGACAAGACATCACCTTTATAAATTGTCCATACATCACCTTTGCTCAAAGCCAGATCAGACAGTACAACATGGAAATCATCAAAGGTGTGCTGTATGCAGCACGACCGCCTGTTCATTTGTTCATTAAAGTATGGATAAATTGTTTCTTCAGGGTTTTTCAACAGATCTATCTTACTCATTTTCAGATATGATACAGAGTTATTAACAGGTTGTTCATAACTGTTGATAACTTTTTTCAGCACACCATAACGGAAACAAGTCGCGTAGCCTGAGCGAGCATAATATCCTTTCAACCAATCTTCGGCAGGAATTAGTGTTGAAAACACGATTCCCTCATCGAACATGGAACGATGTGTTTCCTCAAGCAGGCGACGCATAGCCCCTCTTGCCCGATAATCAGGATGAGTACAAGCGCCCGATATATATGAAGCAGCTACCGTCCGGCCACAAAATGTCATCGGATAAGATATCATCTGAAGCGCAGAAATCACCTTACCATCTTCTATTATCGCTTTATTAATCTGGTCGGTATAACGTAAACGGAAATAAAGGTCTACAAATGCTTCATCATCATTGAAGCAAGTTTCCCAAAGTTGCCTGACTTGTTCTTTTACGCTCATTGTAATTCCACGATATATTTTTCAAGAAGAGTTTCTGGATAATAAGACAATTTAGCCTTACGCAGTCCTTCCAGCCCCAGGTCTTCCTCACGGTTGATATAAATGTACTGTTCCGGAATACGATTAGCAAACTCATTGTTAATCATAGCATAGGCTCCTTCTATATCTGTATTTGCTTTCTCTACACAAGTATCGAAAGTTTCATTGTTTATAGGAGCTCCGAAAGTAAATGCTACAATCTCTCCGTTAACATGCAATACTCCTCCTCGCAAATCCAGTTCGTTAATATGCTTCAACGCATCAGTCATCGAACGCCGTTCTGCTATCAGAGCTTCATTCTCTGCACAGTCGTTTGCTTTACACCACATGCTTTCCAGACGCAGACACTCAGGGACGAGTTCGGCTGTCAACTCCTTATATTCATAATTAGGATAAGCTGCTTTAAACCGATTGATATGATTCCGTTTAGGCTGGTACTTTTTTCCACGAAGCGTTGCCAGATCAGAACGAAGATATACATAATCAAAATAATCACGATCGGCTGTAAACGTAAAACGCCCCGGAAAAGCAGCTTCCAGTTCTGCACGCATATAGCTACATACACCCAACAAACGGAAAGGAACACCTTTGCTGCGCGCATCCTCTATCAGCACGTCAACAATTCGATGTACATCGCCTTCACCCACCGGCATCATATATGCCAGTTCATTATCTGCATAAAAACGGAACAACAGAAAGCCGTCCATTTCAGCAATTTCCGTCTGGTACAAAAACCTCCAGCTATACAGATTAGAAAACGACAAATCGCAGTTACGGCGCTTGCTTGTTAAAGTATAACGCTGCACAGTTTCCTTATCTTCCAGTTCTATGGGTCTAAATGGTATCATATTATATTTCTTTTATTTTTCAGGCGTAACCATGCTTAAAAAGAAACGCACCGATATTAAAAAACATCGGCACGCTTCCACGAAACATGCTCGCATTGGATTTTATAATTTAATAGAGCCCCAGCAGATGAAGGATAGTCGGAGTAAGCAAAGCAGTCAAAATACCGTTCAGCGTCAGTCCCAAACTGGCATAAGCTCCATACTTTCCACTGACCTCCATAGCACGCGATGTTCCTACCGCATGCGAAGCTGTTCCCATCGAAAGCCCTTGCGCTATAGGACTTCCAACATGTCCTACCTGAAGTACCTTAAAACCACAAATAGCACCAAATAGTCCTACAACAATCACTACCGCTGCAGTAAGAGAAGGTATTCCGCCTACTGCATCCGAAACTTCCATCGCAATCGGAGTCGTCACCGACTTTGGAGCTAACGACATGATAACCTCTGGAGAAGCTCCCAGCAGTTTTGCTATAATAGTAACCGATACTAGTCCGACAAGACAGCCTGCTAATTGAGAAACAATTATCGGCATTAATTGTTTTTTTATCATGCGTAATTGTAGATACAAGGGAACCCCCAGTGCTACAACTGCCGGCTTCAACCAGAACTCAATCAAGGAACCTGCTTCATAATATTTTTCATACGAAACATTTGTCAGTTTCAGAAAACAAATCAGCAAGGCAATCGCTATCAATATCGGATTAAGAATAATCAAACCTGTTTTTTTCTGCAACTGTTTGGAAAGAAAAAAGAATCCAAACGTAATGGCGAGCAAAAAGAATTTACTTTCTAAATATTCCATACTTACGAACCAATTGATGAACCCAACCTGTAACAACTAACACTAATACCGTACTTACTAAAGTAGCAATGACAATAGGCCAGAACTCGGCAGCAATAATGTCAAAATATAACATCAGCGCCACCCCCGAAGGAACGAAGAAAAAGCCCAGATTAGCTACTAAGAAATCGGACAATCCCTGCACCCAGTGCAGTTTTATCCAACCTAACTGTAAAAATAACGTAAGTAAAAGCATGCCAATAATACTCGACGGCAGCTTAATTCCCGTCAGATAAACTATCAGTTCACCTAACGCCAAACATCCAAAAAGGATAGAACATTGACGAATCATACCTATTAATATTATCTTGAAAAACGAACGTAAAGTTACACAATAGGAGAAAACGCTGTATCGAAAGTGGCCTTTTTTATTTCTTCTGCTATTAAACATAAGTTTTTTGCATACTTTAGGAGAAAAAAAACTCGCTTTTGCAAACTAGATATTACAAAAATGCGTATTTTTGCAGTGCGATATATACTTCTTGTTATCGCGCACGATAAAAGAATCACATATAATAAATATATTCATTAAGTCATGGATTTAATTAGTCAAATCGTTGAACGCGCTAAAGCAAACAAACAGCGCATTGTGCTTCCGGAAGGAACTGAAGAACGTACTTTAAAAGCTGCCAATCAGATATTGACAGATGGTGTAGCTGAGCTGATTCTGTTGGGAAATCCCGATGAAATCATGGGTCTGGCAAAAGAATGGGGCTTAGGAAATATCCATAAAGCAACAATCATCGATCCGGAAAACCATCCGAAACAAGAAGAATACGCACATTTGTTATGCGAACTTCGCAAGAAAAAAGGAATGACTATCGAAGAAGCCCGTAAACTGGTTCTCAATCCATTATACTTGGGCTGTTTGATTATCAAAGCGGGCGATGCTGACGGTCAGTTGGCTGGTGCACGCAATACTACCGGCGACGTTCTGCGCCCTGCATTGCAAATTATCAAAACAGCTCCGGGCATTACTTGCGTATCTGGTGCCATGCTGCTTTTGACTCATGCTCCAGAATGTGGTGACAATGGTGTATTGGTAATGGGTGACGTAGCCGTAACTCCTGTTCCAGATGCAAACCAATTGGCTCAAATCGCAATCTGTACAGCACAGACAGCTAAAGCAGTTGCCGGACTTGATCCACGTGTAGCTATGCTGAGCTTCTCAACTAAAGGTTCTGCTAAACATGAAGTTGTAGACAAAGTAGTAGAAGCATTGAAGATTGCTAAAGAAATGGATCCAGCATTGAAGATCGACGGTGAACTGCAAGCAGATGCTGCCCTGGTTCCAAGAGTAGGTGCAAGCAAAGCTCCAGGTTCTGAAATCGCAGGAAAAGCTAACGTATTGGTTGTTCCATGTCTGGAAGTAGGTAACATTTCTTATAAACTGGTTGAACGTTTAGGACACGCTACTGCTGTAGGACCTATCCTGCAAGGTATCGCACGCCCAGTAAACGATTTGTCACGCGGATGCTCTATCGACGACGTTTACAAGATGATCGCTATCACAGCCAATCAGGCTATTGCAGCTAAAGCTCAATAACAGAACTTATTTATAACATTGTTATTCAGGCGTCATTCCATTCAATCTCGTTCTGAATGACAAATGTTTTTATTTCACATCAATAAAAATATTAAAATTCATATATGAAAGTATTAGTACTCAACTGCGGTAGTTCATCTATCAAATACAAACTGTTCGAAATGACTACCAAAGAAGTCCTCGCACAAGGAGGTATCGAAAAAATCGGTCTGCCGGGTTCTTTCCTGAAGCTGACTTTGCCTAATGGAGAAAAGAAAATCCTCGAAAAGGACGTACCTGAACACACAACCGGCGTACAGTTTATTTTCGACACTTTGACTAATGCCGAATACGGAGCTGTAAAAAATCTGCACGAAATCAAGGCTGTAGGTCATCGCGTTCTGCACGGAGGTACAAAATTCAGCGGTTCTGTATTGATTAACGACGCCGTTATTGCAGCAGTAGAGGAATGCTGTGACCTCGGTCCGTTGCACAACCCAGCCAACCTGAAAGGTATTTATGCCGTACAGAAACTGTTGCCTGAAGTTCCTCAGGTAGCTGTATTTGATACCGCTTTCCATCAGACTATGCCTGATTACGCATATCTGTATGCAATACCTTATAAATATTTCGAAAAATACGGTATCCGCCGTTATGGTTTCCACGGAACTTCTCATCGTTACGTTTCAAAACGTGTATGCGAATTTTTGGGTATTCCTCAGGAAGGCTCTAAGATTATTACTTGCCACATCGGAAACGGTGGCTCTATCGCAGCCGTAAAAGACGGTAAATGTATCGATACAACAATGGGATTGACACCGCTGGAAGGTCTGATGATGGGTACACGTAGTGGTGACATCGACGGTGGTGCAATCACTTACATCATGAAGAAAGAAGGTCTGACTCCGGATGAGATGTCTACTCTGCTGAACAAGAAGAGCGGTGTGCTGGGTATGTTCGAAAAATCAAGCGACATGCGTGAACTGGAAGACGCAGTAGCAAGAGGAGAAGAACGTGCTATCCTGACAGAAAACATGTACTTCTACCGTATCACCAAATACATCGGTGCATACGCAGCAGCAATGGACGGTGTAGATGTAATCTTGTTCACCGGTGGTGTTGGTGAAAATCAGGCTACAGCTCGTGCCGGTGTTTGTAAGACACTGGGTTACCTGGGTGTCAAGATCGATCCGGAAAAGAACAAAGTTCGCAGCAAAGAAGCCATCATTTCTACCGATGACTCAAAAGTGAAGGTTGTAGTTATCCCGACCGATGAGGAATTGATGATTGCAACAGATACAATGAACATCCTGAACGACATGAACAAATAAGGAACAGCTTACCCTTAAATAGCTTAAAAAAGAGGATATTCCCCATGAGTTTTCTTATCTTTGCAGCGAGCAAAACGTAAAGAGAAGATAACTTTACAAGGAATATCCTCTTTTTTTATGCTATTCAAACAACAAGAAACACTCCTTATTATGAAAAAGAAAATCGTAACTTTTGGCGAAATTATGCTTCGCCTGACTACCCCCGACAATCTACGTATGCAACAAAGCCGGGAATTTCTGGTAAATTACGGTGGCAGTGAAGCCAATGTGGCTATTTCCATTGCCAATTTCGGCGGAGATGTAGAATATATAACCCGCCTTCCCGACAACGCATTGGGAGAAACTTGTCTGGCAGAATTGCGTTCACACAATATCGGTACCCAACACATTCTGATAGGCGGACACCGTTTAGGTACCTACTACATGGAAAAAGCAGCTGCCATGCGTAACTCAAAAGTCATCTACGACCGCGAAGGTTCTGCTTTCTCCGAACTGAAACCGGGTATGATAGACTGGCGCACCATCTTTAGCGACGCAGCTATTTTCCACTGGTCGGGCATCGATGCCGCACTGACTCCCGGACTGGCAGAGGTATGCAAGGAAGCAATAACCATTGCCAAAGAAATGGGACTGACCATTTCGTACGACATCAATTACCGCAAGAACCTCTGGAATTACGGAAAAAGTGCACAGGAAGTACTTCGTCCGCTGATGGTAAGCAGTGATATCATGTTCGGTAGCGAAGGCGAATATGCCCTGCTGACAGGTATTCCGGCACCGGGTTTCAAGGCAACCAAGAGTGGAGATACTTACGATATTAAAGCATATGAAGAATTCTGCAAGGCAATCAGCCAGCAGATTCCAAACTGCAAGTACATCTATATCGCCTTACGTAACGTCATGAGTTCCGAACATCACACCTTTGCAGGAGTACTTTACTCGCACGGCACCATGAAATATACACGCGTATTCGATATCGACAACGTAATCGACTGTGTAGGTGTGGGTGATGCCTTCTGCGGTGCCATGCTATATGCCCAGCACGCTTACGAAGACGAACAGAAACGTGTAGATTTCTCAACAGCCGCTTCGGTATTGAAAAACACCATTGCCGGCGACTATAACATCGTAAAGGTATCCGAAGTAGAAGGCTTGCTGGCTAAACATGAAAGCGGAGAGGTAGCCCGATAAGGCAATGCACATACACTTACGAGATTACACATCTGTATAATAAAAAGAACCATATCACTACTCATAAGCAGAGTTTGATATGGTTCTTTCATGTTTTAACCAGTTACGTTCTGTATCTCTTATCTCACAGAAGTTTCTCCTTCGATATATTGTTCCAGAAACATAGATTCCCCGTCGAATACCGCATACGAAAATTCACTGATCCAGTCACCCAGAATCATCATTCGCGACGAACGGCTCAGCATCAGGTCGAGTACAATGTGACGGTGTCCATAGATAAAGTAATTGATATCAGGGTGCATTTTCAGATATTCCTTGGTAAACAATACCAGCGGTTCCTTGTCCTCACCCATATATTCCGGTTCTTTTCCGTCCTTCCGCTTCATACGACTGTGCTTTGCCCACTCCAGTCCGAAGTCGATACTCCAGCGGGGATGCAGCATGGAGAACAGGCGTTGCAACGTTTTACTATGAAACATAGCGCGCAGCAACTTAAACTTATGATCGTTATCACCCAGCCCGTCGCCATGCGCCAGGAAAAACTCCTTGCCATAAATCTCACACGTCAGCGGTTCACGATGGATAATAACCCCACATTCCTTTTCCAGATAATCGCCGCACCAGATATCATGGTTGCCGATAAAGAAATGCACCTCTACTCCCATATCCGTCAACTCAGAGATTTTTCCCAAGAAACGGGTATACCCTTTCGGAACGACCAGCTTGAATTCGTACCAGAAATCGAACATGTCGCCCAGCAGATATACGGCTGCCGCCTGATGCTTGATACTGTCGAGAAAATTAACCAGCCGGCGTTCCTGCGTACGACTATGCGCTATCGCACGTGAACCCAGATGAGCATCCGACAGAAAATAGACATTCTTCATCGCTTCCATAACTATTCTTTTTTATAGGAATCCCAGTTCCAGTTTTGCCTCCTCGGTCATCATGTCCTTATCCCATTCGGGTTCGAACACCAGATTGATTTGAGCAGCCTTCACACCTTCTACCGATTCTATTTTCTGACGAATATCTTCCATGATAAAATCGGCAGCCGGACAATTGGGAGCCGTCAGTGTCATATCAATCACCACCTCACCATCGTCCTTCAAATCTATCTTATATATCAAACCTAAATCGTATACATTGACCGGAATCTCCGGATCGTATACGGTTTTCAGCATTTCTACAATACCTTCTTCTATTTTCAGTTTTGTTTCGTTATCCATAAAGCATGCTTTTAGTTACATCTGCAAATGTAATAAAAAAATGGAATAACCGAAAAACAGTCACAACCTTCCCTCGTCGCAATAACTGTAATAATCCCCGTCGGTTATCACCAGATGATCGAGCAGGCGGATGTTCATCAGCTCGGCAGCACGCCGTACAGCCTCCGTCAGCCGGTCGTCGTCACGGCTGGGAGAGGTATTTCCCGAAGGATGGTTATGACAAAGCACCATCGATACCGCACGTTTCAACAAAGCTTCACGCAAAATACAGCGGACATCCACCTGTGTGGAAGCCAGTCCGCCATGACTGATACGAATACGGTCTATTACCTTCGACGACTGGTTAAGCAACAACACCCAGCATTCCTCCACCGAGAGGTCACACATCAGCGGATAAAACACTTCGTATATGTCTTTGGAACATCTCACTTGCCGACGTTCCAGAGGTTCTTCCTCCATCCGTCGCCTGCCAATCTCCGAAGCAGCCAGAATTGTGACAGCCTTTGCCGGACCTATTCCCTTGTAGCGGCAAAGCTCCTCGATAGTTGTCTTTCCCAGTTCACCCAAGCTGTTGCGGTGGTCGCCCAGCACTTTCCGCATCAGCTCCACCGCCGAATCTTCCGTATTACCCGAACCAATCAGGATTGCCAGCAGTTCGGCATTCGACAACGCCGCAGCGCCATGCTGCATCATTTTCTCACGCGGGCGGTCTTCTTCCGCCCATTGGTTGATAGTCAGTTTGTTTTCCATTTACTCATAAAAGTTCTTCTCGAAGGCGGAAAACGCTCCCTTGCCTCGCACACAGCGTTTCCACCATGCCGACAAGAAGCCGGTTCCATACCCCGTCAACTGTATAAACGCAGCAATGACGGATAATATACCGATATACAAACTTTTATTTTGTATGGAAGAATCAATGAATATAATCACAGCAAACAAGGCAAGCAGCAAAAGTGCCCACGGACACACCAGCGAAGCAAGCAGCACCAGCACCACACCTACCGTAAAAACGGCAGGAAGCATGTGTACCAGTTTAAGCGACTCCGGGTATTTCTTATACAGATTGATGCGTGCGATACCCGAATTGTGCACCTGTTTGAAGAACTTTTTCAGGTCGGTACGACGCTTGTGCCATACCCATGCTTCGGGAAACAAGCGGCAACGATACCCTCCTTTAAAGATACGGATGCTGAAATCAATGTCTTCGCCAAAACGCATCTTCGAGAAACCTCCCAGCGCACGATACACCTCGGCACGTACGCCCATATTGAAACTGCGCGGATAAAACTTATCCATTTTCTTCTTTCCCCCGCGGATACCTCCCGTAGTAAAGAAAGAAGTCATGGCATAGTTGATTGCCTTTTGGGTAGGCGAGAAAGAATCGTGCGCACGGTCCGGTCCACCGAAGGCATCGGCAGGCTCACGTTTCAGTTCTTCGTCGACGGCAGCCAGATAACCCGGCGGCAGCACACAATCCGAATCCAGAATCAGCAGATATTCTCCCCGACTGCGTTCAGCCCCGAAGTTGCGGGTCTGCCCCGGTCCGGAGTTAGGCTTATTATAATAATGTACATCCAGTTGCGTACGGTATTTCTCCACTACCTGCTCACAAGGTACGGACGATCCGTCTTCCACAACCAGCACTTCAAAATCATCCAGCGTCTGTTCCGTCAGACTTTGCAGCAGCTCATCCACCTCATCGGGACGATTGTATACGGGAATAATAAAAGAATATCTCATAGTCTGTTCGTTCGGTTTATTTTACAAAGATACGTCTTTCTTGAAAGTATGCTGAACTTTGGCGGAGTTTCTTCAACATTTTCCGCATACACAACGAACGGTTTCTGAAAGCCTGCCGGGTTCCGGATATTTTTTGTACAAAGTTTTTTGGATTTTGTACAAAAAATAAAAAAACGTCCCGACATTTTCCGCAAAAGACAACGGACAGCCGACAACATCGCCAGCACGATTTTTTCCGGCAACAAACGATTTGTTTTCCCCATCTTCGGCGAGAGAAAAAGAAAAAAAGAAGAAATTTTTATTCTTCCCTTGTTACAAAACATATAGCTTTACGTTTACCTTTTTGAAAACAATTCGTACGACCCGATTAACAAAGCATGAGTAAAGAAACACTGACATCGACTTTCACCGAGCTGAGAAACGGTTTTCTCAGACTGGCCATGCGCTTCCTGCCCAATAAGGAGGATGCCGACGATGCACTACAGGAGGCGTTCTTCCGCTTGTGGAAGCATGCCGACCAGATCGGTTCGCGCGAAGAAGCAGAAGCCCTCACGGTAGTCACGGTAAAGAATTTGTGCATCGATACCTTGCGCAAGAAGAATCACCTGCCTACGGTGGAGCTGGACGAGAACCGGGATGATTCCATCTCCGATTCGGCAACCGACAGTCTGGAGAAAGAAGAACGCTTCCGCATGGTGGAACGTATCATCGAACTCCGGCTGACACCTCTCCAGCAGCAGATTCTGCACATGAAAGAATACGACGGAAAGACGTACAGCGAAATAGCCGAAAGTCTGGGCATGCAGGAACCTGCCGTACGCATGCAACTGTCGAGAGCGAGAAAAGAAATCAGGGAATGTTACTTAAAACAAATGGAACGATGAAAGAATACGAACGGACTTTTCAACAGTGGAAGGAGCTGGCGGCACGGTATTTCGAGGCCGAAACGACCGATGCGGAAGAAGAGGCGCTGGCACGCTTTCTGGCTACTCCGGAGGCACAAGGCAAAGAGTTCGATGAACTTCGTGCCGTCATGGGATATGTCGCTACCGGACGCGCCGTACACCGCAAGCAGCGGACACGCAGCATACGGTTGCGGTACTATGCGGCAGCAGCGGCAGTTGCAGCCATCCTAACGATGGTAACCGCCTGGCAGTGGACGGAAAGGGCGAACGTATGCGTGGCCTACATCAACGGCGAACGCTGTACCGACAAGGAAATTGTACTGGCCGAGGCCCTGAAATCGGTGGAAAAGGTACGCCACGATTCACCCGAAGAAACCCTTCAAGGGCAGTTATCGGATATCTTCCAGACGCTGGAGGAAGGAGAATCTGCATCAGTTGACAATCAAAAATAAATAGATATATGATAAGACGATGGATTATAATATGGATGACTCTGCTGATTGCACTGCCTCTGTGGGCACAGAAAGGCATGCATGTAGAGTCCCTGTTCGGTGGTCGTTTCAAGCAAGACAAACGGGCGGTAGAAGTTCTTATCAAAGGTAAGGAACTGAAAAAGTACCACCTGACGCTTTTCCGCAGCCTGACGGTGACCGATGCTTCGGCGTTGTCGGAAGAAATCGAAGCACTCGTCAGCCAGGATGCCGCATCGGCCGTCGACAAGGAGGTGGGAACGGTAGGGAAACGGCTCTACTATGGTTTCTATTGTTTCCCGGCACGAGATGAAAGTTACCGGTATCTGTTCTACCGGAATGCCGCAATAGCTCCCGGCGGCAGCAAGAAACCGGAAGTGACTGTGGTATACATGGAGGGACAAGTCACGCTGGAAGAGCTGAAACAACTGTTCAAATAAAATGGTAATTCATAATACAACTGAAAATATGAGAAAAATATTTTTGCTGGCAGGACTCCTGCTGGCTGCGGCAAACGGATATGCCGGAAGTACAGACTCGCTGAAAGTAGAAAGTGTAGTAAGTGTGGAAAATCCGGAACGGGTAACCATTACGGAATCAGACAATCGTTTCAAGGTCGAAATAGAGGGTAAGAAAGGGAATCCTAACTTCCGTTATACCCGTGATGTGGAATTATCTCCTTCAGAAGTTTCCGTTACAAAGGAACGCAGCAGCAACTGGGATTTCAACATTCCGTTCAAAAAACGCACATCGGCAAAAAGAAACAAGCGGAATGAATTTCAGGTGAAAGACTTCAAGATAGGACTTTCCAGCGTACAAGGAGCCCCCAACGGCATGGATGTGAACATGGGCTCATCGTGGGAAATCACCACTCCTACCTTCGGATGGGCCTATTACCCGTGGAATACAGAAACCTCCCTCTCCATCGGAGTTGCGTGTAGCTGGCGCAACTACCGGATGACGGGCAAGCAGCGTTTTATAAAAGATGCAGGAACCGATATATATATCGGCAGTTATCCGGAAGGAGCCGACATTCAGTTCTCACGTATCAAAGTATTCAGTTGGGCGTTTCCCGTTATGTTTACTCATGAAACGAAAAACGATTTCAGCTTCAGCGTAGGAGCCATCGTCAATTTCAACACGCATGCCAGCCTGAAAACGCGGTATAAGCTGGAAGGACAGGAATACAAACTGACCGACAATAACATTCATCAGACTCCGGTTACAGTCGACCTCCAAGCCTCCATCAGCTACAAGTCTGTAGGATTCTACGTAAAATACAGCCCGTGCAAAGTACTCGACACAGCATACGGCCCCGAATTTACGGCATTGTCGGTAGGACTTATCCTGTTCTGACGATGAGCCGGCAATAAACCAAAAAGCCATTCCCGCTTCATTGCAGGAATGGCTTTTCACCTATTATATATATCAGTCTGATAAATTATGCTTTTACACGACCTACGTAAGAACCATCGCGAGTATCAACTTCGATGATTTCGTCCTGATTGATGAACAAAGGCACACGTACAGTAGCACCTGTTTCAACAGTAGCAGGCTTAGTAGCGTTTGTAGCAGTATCGCCTTTCAGTCCCGGCTCTGTGTAAGTAACCTTCAACTGAACCTTAACCGGCAATTCAGCGAACAAGATAGTTTCAGTAGAAGCATCAGATACAACGTCTACTACCATTTCTTCTTTCAGGAAGTCAACACCTTCGATCAGATCGTGAGCGATAGGCACCTGTTCGTATGTTTCCTGGTTCATGAAGATATAATCTTCACCTTCCTTGTACAAATACTGGTACGGACGGCGTTCTACACGTACATCTTCCAGTTTTTCACCGATGTTGAAACGACGTTCCAATACATAACCATCAACAACATCTTTCAGTTTTGTACGCATGAAAGTGTTTCCTTTACCCGGTTTTACATGCAAAAAGTCGATACAGAAATACAGCTTTCCATCCATACGGATAGCTGTTCCGATCTTAATGTCTTGAGCATTAATCATAACTAAATCCTTTTATTATTATGTTATTATTGATTGTTGCGTAATAATTCGAGTGCAAAATTAATCTAAATCACGAAAAAACGCAAAAAGATTTGTCTAAAAATGATTTAGCTATTGGTTTATTTAAAAAAAGTCACTAATTTTGCAGCCCGAACGCATAGAATAATAACATAAATAGTATATACGAAAATGAAAAGAACTTACCAACCCTCTAACAGAAAGAGAAGAAACAAACACGGTTTCCGCGAAAGAATGGCAACTGCAAACGGTCGCCGAGTATTGGCTGCACGTCGTGCTAAAGGTCGTAAAAAACTGACTATATCAGACGAATACAACGGCGTTAAAGCATAAGAACGTTAGACAGAAAGATTTAAGAGAGCCGCAAGATGCTGAGATAGCGTTTTGCGGCTTTTCTTTTCACAAAGCATAGCGGAAAAGAAAAAATTGTATCTTTGCAAAAATTATATAGCTGAATAATATGGTGACACTGAAAGATTTCTTTTCATTCAAGAATAACCGTTTTTTCTGGCTCAACATCATCGGTATGGTGGTAGCCATTGTTGTTATCGTGTACGGTACGTTGTGGGGACTTGACATCTATACTCATCACGGAGAATCGTATGTAGTGCCCAACATTAAGAATAAGGAGTTAAGCCAGGCGCAGATATTGCTGAACCAGCAATCCATGCAAGGCGTAGTAATAGATTCGAATTATGTAAAGGAACTGCCCGCGGGCATCGTTCTCGACCAGACTCCGGCTGGAGGAATGCGGGTAAAGAAGGGAAGAACCATCTACCTGACCATCAATACCAACGAGGTTCCTAAGGTGAAAATTCCTGATGTCATCGACAACAGCTCCATGCGTCAGGCTGCCGCCAAGCTGAAAGCCATGGGATTCCGTCTGACGGAACCCGAAATGGTAGCGGGAGAACAAGACTGGGTATACGGCATCAAGTATAGAGGACGTTCGCTGAAGGCAGGCGACAAAGTACCGAGCGAGGCGCTGCTGACGCTGTGTATCGGCAGCACGCAAATACGTGATTCGCTGAGCATGGACTCACTTAATATGCAGATAGAAATGGATGCAGCAGGAGAAGAGGCTCCTACTGTAGACGATTCGTGGTTCTAAAAGATTCAACAAGTTCAAGACAACGAATGGCAGAAGATTATATAAACGAACTGGACGACTCGCTGGATGATGTAGAGCCGGTAGAGCGTTCCTCCGAATTATACGAACATTTCCGTGTAGTAGTAGATAAAGGACAGACTCCGGTGCGCATCGACAAGTATCTGTTCGAACGCATCGTCAACGCTTCGCGCAACCGTATTCAGGCTGCTGCCGATGCGGGGTTTGTCATGGCAAACGGCAAGCCGGTAAAAAGCAGCTACAAGGTAAAGCCGCTCGACGTGCTGACCGTCATGATGGACCGTCCACGCTACGACAATGATATTATTCCCGAGGATATTCCGCTGAACATTGTTTACGAGGATGATGACCTGATGGTCATCAACAAACCTGCGGGACTGGTAGTACATCCGGGGTGCGGAAATTATCACGGCACGCTGGTGAATGCCATTGCCTGGCATCTGCGTGACGTACCTTCCTACGATCCAAACGACCCGCAGGTGGGACTGGTTCACCGTATCGACAAGGACACTTCGGGATTGCTGGTTGTGGCCAAGACTCCCGATGCAAAGACCAGCCTGGGATTGCAGTTCTACAACAAGACCACCAAGCGCGAATATAATGCACTGGTGTGGGGCATCATCGATGAAGATGAAGGTACCATCACCGGAAACATCGGACGTAATCCCAAAGACCGCATGCAGATGGCTGTCATGAGCGACCCTACTCAGGGTAAACATGCTGTGACTCATTATCAGGTACTGGAGCGTCTGGGTTATGTCACACTGGTAAAGTGTGTGCTGGAAACCGGACGTACCCATCAGATTCGTGTACACATGAAGCACATCGGACACGTATTGTTCAACGATGAGCGTTACGGTGGTCACGAAATACTGAAAGGTACTCACTTCAGCAAGTACAAACAATTTGTAAACAACTGCTTCGAGATTTGTCCCCGTCAGGCACTTCACGCCAAAACGCTGGGATTTGTTCATCCGCGTACAGGCAAAGAGATGTTCTTTACATCCGAATTGCCCGAAGACATGACCCGTCTGCTGGACAAATGGAGAACATATATAAGTAACAGAGAAGAATAACAAACAAATTATGAAACGCATCATTGCTATTGTTGCCGGAGGAGATTCTTCGGAACATGATGTCTCCATGCGTAGCGCAGAAGGCATATACTCTTTTATCGACAAAGATAAGTACACCTTATATATAGTAGAGCTCACCAAGAAAAAATGGGAGGCTTTGTTACCCGACGGCAGTCGTGCACCGATAGACAAGAACGATTTCAGCTTCAGTCACGACGGACAAAAGGTGAAACCCGACTTTGCATACATTACCATCCACGGCACTCCGGGAGAAAATGGTATTCTGCAAGGCTATTTCGAACTGCTGGGTATCCCCTACTCTACTTGCGACGTACTGGTTTCGGCCATGACATTCAGCAAATTCACACTGAACCAGTACCTGAAAGGTTTCGGTGTACGTGTAGCCGAATCGCTGCTGGTAAATAAACGCCACGGCATAAGCGATCAAGATGTCATCGAGAAAATTGGTCTTCCCTGCTTTATCAAGCCTAATGCCAGTGGCTCCAGCTTCGGAGTAACAAAGGTAAAGACAGCCGACCAGATACAGCCTGCCCTGAAAGAGGCCTTTGCCGAATCGGACGATGTCATGATTGAGGCTTTCATGGATGGTATTGAACTTGCCAACGGCTGCTACAAGACCAAAGACAAATCGGTTGTCCTTCCCATTACCGAAGTTGTCAGCAAAAATGAGTTCTTCGACTATAATGCAAAATATAAAGGCGAAGTGACTGAAATCACTCCGGCACGCCTTAGCCCGGAACTGACCGACCGTGTACAGAAACTGACTTCGGCTATCTACGACATACTGGGATGCAAGGGTATTGTACGCGTGGACTACATCATCACGGAAGGAGAAAAAATCAACATGCTGGAAATCAATACCACTCCGGGCATGACAGCTACCAGCTTCATCCCGCAGCAGGTTCGTGCCGCCGGCATTGACATCAAGGATGTCATGACAGATATTATCGAAGATTCATTTCAAAAATAACCGGAAATTCCGTATATTTGAACATTGACTTATAAAACAGAAAAACATGAACATACCTGCCGAGTTTGACGAAATCCGTCCCTATTCTCCCGAAGAGCTTCCACAGATCTTCAAGGAGTTGTTAGCCGATCCCTCATTTCAGGCAGTGCTGACAAATATCATTCCCGGGGTACCTGTTGAAATGCTTGCTGCAAAGCTGTATCAATGTAAGACGAATCTGGATGTACAGAAGACATTTTTCCACAAACTGCTCCACGATATCATCGACAAGTACAGCGATGGTTTCGACATGGACACATCTTCGCTGAGTGATAAGAGCCGGAATTATACTTTCGTTTCGAATCACCGCGACATTGTTTTAGACCCGGGATTTCTGTCTGTCGGACTTTTAGACAATCATTTTCCGACAACCGTAGAAATTGCCATCGGCGATAATCTGCTGATCTTCCCATGGATCAAGAAACTGGTACGTATAAACAAGGCATTTATCGTACAGCGTGCCCTTTCGATGCGTCAGATGCTGGAATCATCGGCTCGCATGTCGCGTTACATTCATTTTGCGATTACGCAAAAAAAGGAAAACGTATGGATTGCCCAACGGGAAGGAAGAGCCAAAGACTCGAACGACCGGACACAGGACAGCGTATTGAAAATGCTTGCCATGGCGGGCGAAGGTGATATTATCGACCGGTTGAAAGAACTGAATATCGTTCCTACTGCCTTATCGTATGAATATGATCCGTGTGATTATCTGAAAGCGCAGGAGATGCAGCAGAAGCGTGATATCGAAGGGTTCAAGAAAAGTCAGGAAGACGACCTGAACAATATGCAGACAGGTATATTCGGTTACAAGGGAAGAGTACATTTCCAGACAGCTCCCTGCATCAACGAAGAACTGGAAGCCTTGCGAGGACTCCCTAAAACGGAAGTGTTCTCCAAGATATCCGAACTGATTGATGTGCATATCCACCGCAATTACCGTATCTATCCGGGAAATTATGTGGCATGCGATCTGCTGGAAGGCGGACAAACTTTTGCCAGTCATTATACAAATGACGATAAGGTGCGCTTCGAAAATTACTTGCAGAAGAAACTGGATATGATTCAGTTGCCCAACAAGGACGAAGCCTTCCTGCGCCGTTGTATGCTGACAATGTATGCCAATCCGGCACTCAACCACCAGAAAGCTCTGAACGTATGAAACAAGCGATAGCAATGGTTCTTCTTCTTTGCATGCTTCTTTGGGAAGGATGCAAGGAAGAAGACTATGTATACCCCAGTGTGGTAACCGAATTTATCGGTGTACAGACTGACCATGAGGGAACCATTTCACAACTGGTTGCAGATAACGGAACCGTATATCCCGTACTTCAGCGTGACGGTCTGGGAGGACTGGTAGCCGATACACTCTATCGTACTGTATCTATTTATGAGCCTATCGTACAGGAAGAAGGAAAAGAAACCGCCGCCCAACTGTATTCATGTCAGCTTGTTTTATCGATGGATCCGGTTGCTGAAGCCGCTTTCAAAGGAAACATCAAAACCGATCCGGTAGATATACAAAGTATCTGGCTGTCGGGCAACTATGTGAATATGATACTGCTGGTACAGTATAAGGACCAGACTCATGCATATCATTTCATTGATGAAGGCTTTATTCCCAACGAAGACGGTACGCAGACACTGAACCTGCGCCTGTACCACGACCGGAGGAACGATTATGAAGCGTTTACCAAACAAGTATACTTGTCGGTTCCGCTCAAGAATTATTTGCAATTGTTGAGAAAAGGCGATAAAATCCGCTTTAGCCTCAATACTTACAAGGAGCAAGAAACCTATCGGGAATTTGATTACCAATAAACAGTAAACACTATGATTAAGAGCATTTACTTTATGTTTTTTGTATGCGCCTGCCTGTTCGGGTTATTCGCATGCAGCGCCAAATCACAAGATAAATTCAAGAACCTGTCATCCGATGACTTCGAAAAACTGATTCAGGACGAAAATATTCAGCGGGTGGACGTACGTACTGTAGCCGAATATAGTCAGGGACATATTCCGGGTAGCCTGAACATCAATGTTCTGGACGAAAAATTTGCAGCAGAAGCAGATGAACTACTCGACAAGGAACGCCCGGTGGCTGTGTACTGCAAGAGCGGAAGAAGAAGTCGTAATGCAGCACGTATCTTGACTAAAAAAGGGTTTAAGGTTTACAACCTGGATAAAGGATTCGAAAACTGGAAGGAATCTGGTAAAGACATCGAACTCTAAAAAAATACACATGCGGACATTTACGGGAAATATCTGAACTTTCCACGCAAATGTCCGCATGTCTTTTTATCATAATACCGGCTTACTTCAACGACTGAAGCATACGTTTCAATACAACAGTAGCCGAAATTTCGCGATTGGCTGCTTCCGGAATAACCAGCGAAGTAGGTGCTTCTATCACATCATCTGTCACAATCATGTTACGGCGCACCGGCAGACAGTGCATAAAGTAAGCATTGTTTGTTACAGCCATGTGAGCAGTATCTACCGTCCAACTCATATCCTTACTCAGAATCTTACCGTAATCGGCAGGATTTGTCACTCCCGGACAAGCCCAGTTCTTGGCATAAATAAAATCTGCCCCTTCGAAAGCTTTCATCTGATCGTATTCGACATGTGCTCCACGTACAAATTTCGGATCAAGTTCATAACCTTTAGGATGAGTAATCACAAAATCTACATCTGCCTCATTCATAAAATCGGCAAATGAGTTAGGAACAGCCTGCGGCAGTGCACGAGGGTGAGGAGCCCATGTCAACACAACTTTCGGACGTTCTTTCTTTTTGTACTCTTCAATGGTAATCAAGTCGGCAAATGCCTGCAACGGATGTCCGGTTGCTGCTTCCATCGAAAACACCGGTTTGCCGGAGTACTGAATGAACTGATTCAAGATTTTTTCTGTATAATCGTCTTCACGACTTTCGAAACGGGCAAACGAACGTACACCGATGATGTCACAATAAGAAGCCATTACAGGAATAGCTTCAAGCAGATGTTCACTCTTGTCACCATCCATCACGACTCCACGTTCTGTTTCCAGCTTCCAAGCTCCCTGATTTACATCGAGGACAATCACATCCATGCCTAAGTTACGTGCCGCTTTCTGCGTACTAAGGCGGGTACGCAAGCTGTTGTTAAAGAAAATCAGCAAACAAGTGCGATGCTTGCCCAGCGATTCATATTTATAACGGTCCTTCTTTATTTCGAAAGCTTCTGCAAGGGCGGTCTTCAAATCACCCAGATCGAATACATTGGTATAGGTTTTCATACGATCTATTGTATATAAATTAATATTAGTACGGCAAATATACTATAAAAATACAATATAATAGTATATCATTTCGAATTCTTGCAAAAATATTCTATTTACGGATTTGTCCGTTGCCTTCAATCAGCCACTTATAAGTAGTTATTTCTCGCAATCCCATCGGTCCGCGTGCATGTAATTTCTGGGTACTGATACCTATTTCTGCTCCCAGTCCAAACTGTGCACCGTCTGTAAATGAGGTAGGTGCATTGATATATACACAAGCCGCATCGACCATAGCAGAGAAATAACCGGCAGCCTTTTTATCTTCGGCAACAATACATTCGCTATGTTTCGAACCGTATGTATAAATATGCGACACGGCTTCATCTATATCGGCTACCGTCCGCACTGCCATTTTATAATCGAGAAACTCTGTCCCGTAACTGTCGGCTGTAGCATGACAAAGCAATTCTGACGGATAATGACCATCCAAGGCTTTATAAGCAGCCTCATCGGCATAAATCGTAACTTTACTATCCTGAAGAGGAGCACATAAAGCTGGTAAATCTGCCAGTCGGGATGCATGAACCAACAGGCAGTCGAGTGCATTGCATACGCTGACACGACGGGTCTTTGCATTGTTGACAATAGCTGCTCCCTTTACAACATCGCCCGAGGCATCGAAATAAGTATGACAAACACCAGCTCCTGTTTCTATAACCGGAATGGTGGCTTCCCGACGTACATAGTTAATCAGATTGCTGCTGCCACGCGGAATAATCAGATCGACCAGTCCTTCGGCGTGAAGTAATTCGGCTGTTGCCTCACGACTTGCAGGCAGTAACTCTACTACATGTGTATCTATTCCCAGTTGTGCCAAGACTTCGTGTATCACTTTTACTATTGCCCGGTTCGAACAGTCGGCATCACTTCCACCTTTCAACACACATGCATTTCCACTTTTCAGGCAAAGCGAAAAGACATCGAAACTGACATTGGGACGTGCTTCATAAATAATGCCGATAACCCCGAAAGGAACACTTACTTTCTTCAGATGCAACCCGTTCGGACGAACGGTTTCCTCCAAGATTCTGCCGAGCGGGGAAGGCAGAGCTGCCACATTCCGCATATCGGATGCAATTCCTTCCAAACGTTCTTCCGTCAGTTTCAGCCTGTCGTACTTCGGGTTTGCAGGATCCATCCGCTGAAGGTCCTCCCGATTGGCTTCCAGTATTTCTCTACTATGCTTCACGGCTGCATCTGCAACTGCAAGCAACACCTTGTTTATCTGTTCTTCGTCCAACAATGCCAGCCGGCGGGAAGCCTGACGGACATCGTGTAAAACTTCATTTATATTCATACGACTATTTGTTACTCAATACAATGATTATCTGCAAAAATATCATTATTTCCATGATTTCAATTCTTTTCTTTATTTTTATATAAGATATTACGAAAACTTTCTTATCTTTGGATAAACATACAGAGAGTATCAACCCTTTTTATTAACCACTAAAACAACGAGCTATGGAAACTAAAACGTACGGATCACTGGTAGAAGTTTTCAGAGGCAGCCTCTGGGAAGCAGAATTAATAAAAGGTTTGTTAGAATCAGCCGGAGTATCAGCTATGCTGAAGAATGAAACATTATCAGCTGTCACCTCTCCTTATTTACCAACGGGAGATGTACTGGTAATGGTTAATAAAGAGGAAGAAGTTTATGCTAAAAAAGTAGTATTGGAAAGAAAAGTATGAAAAGAAAGATCTTTGCAGCGATGGCTGTTCTGGCTTTTTCAGCATTCAGCATGAATGCACAAACATTAAAATCAACTACATGGAAAGCCTACGGGGTTAGTTTTAAAGCTCCCGCAGGCTTTAATGTCGAAGATGATTCAGAAGAAGGATACATTATCAGTACGCCAACCTATTACATTACGGTACAGCTTTTGGAAGGAGAAGGTATTCAGCCTTCGGAACTTTCACAAGAGTTGAAAAACATTGCGACTGACGATGAAGTGACTAATCAAACGCCTGTTACCACTTTCGAACTTCCTCAGTTTTATGGTGCGCAACTGAAAGGGAACTGTGAAACCGAACAATGCGTATATTCTTATCTGCTGACAAAAGATGGAAGCAGCGGTTTTTACGTGTCCATCACCTATACAGACAAGAAAGACAATACTCCCGAAGCTATTCTGAAAAGCTTTACGCTGGAGGAATAATATGCCACTATCCAAAGGCATTATAAAAAGATACGATATAATGAAACGACCTATACCAACCTATATTTCAACTCGCTGGTGGAACACTTTGTTTTTATTGGCCATTTTATTGCCGATGAGAGTTCTGCCAGCAACAGCTCAAGATTACAATGAAACCACAGCCTTAACTTATAGTTGTCAGGATATTCCCAAAAGCATAACTTTCTGCGGGGAAAATATTGACCTGACCCGATTTGACCGGCGTGAACGCATCGATCGTGAATTACTGGCTTTCACGTATATGCATAGTACTTCCATACAAATGATCAAGCGGGCTAACCGGTATTTTCCGATAGTGGAATCCATTCTGCGTGAGAACGGAATTCCCGACGATTTCAAATACCTGATGTCGATAGAAAGTAATAATAACCCGCTGGCACGTTCGGGAGCCGGAGCTGCCGGACTCTGGCAACTAATGCCGGGTACAGCGCGTGACTTCGGTCTGGAAGTAGGACACAGTATAGACGAACGGTATCATGTAGAGAAAGCGACACAAGCTGCCTGCAAATATCTTAAACAGGCTTATGCCCGCTTCGGAAACTGGACCAGTGTAGCTGCATCATATAATGCTGGTCAAGGGCGTATTTCCCGCGAACTGGAACGTCAGTATGAAGAGAATGCTCTCGACCTCCAGCTTGTAGAAGAAACGGCGCGTTATGTTTATCGTATCTTAGCAGCTAAGATCATGTTTGCCAATCCACAGAAATTCGGTTTCCGTCTGCGTGCATGCGACTTATATCCGGTTATTCCTTATCATGAAATAAAGGTAGAAGAGAGTATTGAGGATCTTCCCCGTTTTGCTAAGGGAAGAGGTATTACATATGCTCTCTTACGAAACATGAATCCATGGATTCGCAGTAATTCGCTTCCGGTACACGGGAAGCAAGTGTATTATATCCGAATCCCTGACAAGGAAGAAATGCATTACAACCCACGGGTAATTATTGCACATGATCCGCATTGGGTAGTGAAAGAAAAATAAGATTCGTGATATACATACGATTAAAGGCCGTCAAAATTTCAATTCAGGAAGAACAAACCTTTAATCAAAAACATTCTTAGACACAAAAGGAAAGAGCCCGGTGCAATACCGAACTCTTTCTCTAAACGGATAATATTTAACCCGTTCATCTTTTTGGGGGCACTTCATTACTCAAATGAGCTTGATACGACTCTTTTTAATCTTGTAGTTACAATCGTTTATTGGGGGAAATCGTCATTTTAATGCTGCCATACTCTTCGTTTATAAGTAACCGGCTTTCCTCACCAGTCTATTTCTTTTAAACCTTTACTCCGCAAGTATTCATTTGCTTTACTAAAGTGCTTGCAACCAAAGAAACCATAATCGGCAGACCTCGGAGAAGGATGGACCGTTGTCAGAATACAATGCTTGGTTGCATCGATAAGGGAAGCTTTTGCCTTTGCATAACTTCCCCACAGCATAAAGACCAGGTTCTCGCGCTCGTCGCTCAATTTCTTGATGACAGCATCGGTAAATGTTTCCCATCCTCTGTTACGGTGAGAACCCGTCTGATAAGCTCTGACCGTAAGTACGGAATTCATCGAAAAGACTCCCTGCTCCACCCACCTGTCTAAATTACCGGATGAAGGAATAGGCTTACCTAAATCTTGATGAATCTCCTTGAAGATATTCATCAACGATGCCGGAATGGCCGTACCTTCGGGTACAGAAAAACAAACGCCATAATACTGTCCCGGAGTGGGATAAGGGTCCTGCCCCAAGATAACCACCTTGACCTTCTCAAACGGACATGCGTTGAAAATATGAAAGATTTGTGAACCTTGAGGCAAAACATGTTCATGCGCATACTCATAACGTACAAAATCTGTCAGCTGCTTGAAGTAAGGCTTATCGAACTCTTCCTGCAAACGCCAGCGCCAACTTTCTTCTATCTTGACATTCATATTTGTACTGCTTACTTGAATTACAACCTATCGCTGTGGAATATCGACTGATGTTTCACATTTCCCTTTTAAATGTTCTGAAAAGAAATCAACCAGACGCCAGTAGAAATACTCATTCATATCTCCAAACCCGTGACGCTGTCCCGGTAATATCAACATTTCAAAGCGCTTGTTGGCACGGATCAAGGCATCAACTACACGGATGGTATTGGCCGGATGCACATTATTGTCTATATCTCCATGTACCAGCATCAAATGCCCTTTCAATTGTTTCACGATTTCAGGATTCGTTGCAATCTTATAAGCAAAAGTTGTATCGCCTTTCTCCGAAACTTCTTCTTTCACACCATGATGCGTTTCACTCCACCAGCGGTTATAGATCCGGTTATCGTGATTTCCAGCACACGATACGGCAGCCTTATAGAAATCGGGATACTGGCAGATAGCTGCTGTCGACATAAATCCTCCACCCGAATGTCCATGAATACCAACCTTGTCTATATCGATAAACTTATAGCGCGCTGCCAATTGCTCCACGGCAGCTTTATGATCGGCAAGTGGATAATCGCGCATATTTCCATATCCGTAGTTGTGATACCATTTCGAACGACTGGGATGACCGCCTCGCTGTCCTACGGAAATAACAATGAAACCAGCCTGCGCCAAACGGTCGGTACGTACACTCATACGAGTAAACGGATAATAAACAGCTTCTACCTGAGGACCGGGATATACATAATCGATGATAGGATAAACCTTCGTTGAATCGAAATTATAAGGTTTATACATCACTCCATACAGGTCTGTCACTCCATCGGCAGCCTTTACGGTAAAGAGTTCCGGGAACTGATAACCGGCAGCTTTCAACTGTGAGAAATCACTTTCCTGAATGGTCATAACCTTATTCCCATTGCGGTCAATCAAGTCTGCACACGGGATGGTATTTACCCGTGAATAATTATCGACAATGAAACGGGCCTCATCATCAACTTCTACCTGATGAAAGAAATTACCTTTTGTCAACAACTTCAATCCACTGCCATCGGCGTTCACCTTATACAAATGTTCATAATAAGGATTCTCTCCTTCCTCACGGCCATTGGCGATAAAATAAATTGTGCGAGTAGACTCATCTACCTTTACGACACGTTCAACATGCCATGAACCTTTGGTTATACGGTTCTTCAGATTACCGCGGTCGTCATATAAATAAAGGTGTGCCCAGCCGTCACGTTCACTCCACTGGATAAATTCTTTACCTCCACCAAACACGTAGATCGGACGAGTTTCCTGATATGTATTCATGCGTTCTTTTACAACAGGAACGATAGAATCTTGTCCAATAGTATAGGTACAGACATCAATACGATGTAAGTCACGACTGCTTCGAGTCAGGAAGAAACGAGTATTATCACCTTGCCATACAGGAGAAATGAACTCCGCATCACGTTGTTTCTGCTCGTAAGGACATGACTCCAATCCTAAACTCTGGTTCTTCCAGGCAGCCACTTTAATTTCCTTACGTGTATTGTTTACCATATCGAACAAATACAAATGTTCCTCGGGAGCCTCCATTTCTCCCGGCATCTGGTAATGGTAAGTTTCAAGTGTAGGACGAGGCTGAGCAACCGAATTGATAACCCAAAGATCTTTTACCTTACGATCATCAGACACAATAGTCACAAAATATTTCGAGTCGGGTGACCAATATCCCCATACCCTGCGACGCTTTCCATTGCACAGCGTATCTGTATTCAGAGTACTATACGGAATGCCGTAGCCAAAATGTTCGGTACCCTCCTTCGTCAATTGCATTTCGACTATCGTACTATCTTTTTCATTCTTCTGAGCTTTCCGATAATCTTCCATACTCATCCGATACAAATTACAGTCTTTCGCATAAACGACTGTTTTCCTGTCGGGAGAAACAGAAGCCCACTCTAGTTTTTTCGGTTCTTTAGCATCTTCAGTCAGCTGAGTAAGTTTACGTGTCGGATAGTCATATGAAAAATAAAAGACAACCTTTTCTGCTTTTTTCTTCTCTCCTTTCTTCGGTTTAGCCTCTTGAGAAGACTCCACCTCAAACGTAAATGTCCGTCCGTCTTCCTTCGCCTTCAGATTACGAATAGGTAAATGACGGGCTTCGAACGGATCGTGTACAATCTCAGTCAACTGAGAAGCCAGTTCGTCACGATCGAACAACAGTTTTTTTGTTTTAGCCGCCGGATCAACTACATACCAAAATGTTCCTTCACTGGTTTTATATTCGAACCAGAAATTATTACCTTTCTGAAACCAATGCGGATCAACCGTTGTAGAAAAAAGCATCGTATTCAACTTACTCTGAGTAAATTTCTCAGCCTGAAGATACTCAGGTAATCTATCCTGCGCAGGCTGTGCCATTGCAAACAAGCACATTCCCCCTAAAAACAAAACAGTAAGAATTGATTTTTTCATAGCTCTTTAATATAGAAAGGCACTGACTATACCCGCTCTTCAACGAAGGACAGAATAATCAGTGCCTTTACTTATTGATAAATTAGAATAAAAATCTTAGAACATCATTGAAGTTCGCCCAAATCAACAAAGCAAAAAGAAGGAACATTCCCACCATCTGAGCATACTCCAGGAACTTGTCACTCGGCTTACGACGGGCTATAATCTCGTATAACAAGAATAATACATGACCACCATCGAGAGCCGGAATCGGCAATATGTTCATAAAGGCCAAGATAATGGAAAGGAATGCCGTCATTTCCCAGAAACGCTGCCAGTCCCAGACCTTCGGGAAAATACTTCCAATCGTTCCAAAACCACCAACACTCTTGGCACCTTCCTTGGTAAATACGTATTTCATGTCATTTACATACCCTTTCAACGTATTTATTCCCAAAGTTACTCCAGCAGGGAACGATTCAAAGAATCCATAGCTTAAATTGGTTTCCTTGTAATTTACCAAGCCTCCAATAGCATCAACCATAAACTGTTCATTCGTCTGAACCGTAACTGTATCTCTTACTCCCTGACGAGAATATATCAATGAGAACTGGGCCGATGTTTTCTTCTCCAATTCAGCCTTGGCGCGAAGCTTACTCATTTCATCCAGAAATTCATTCCAGGAATTCAACGGCGTACCGTTGAAAGCAATCAGTGAGTCACCTTTCTGAATACCTACCTTAGCAAATCCTCCACCTGGCAATACAGAATCAATTACATTCGGTCGGAAAGTAGCAACAAACATCGGATCCTCTTTCGCTACATCAAGTAAGCTCAATTCCGGCATCAGAATTTTCTTTTCCTCTCCATTTCGAAGTACTGTTACCTCACGTGCTTCTACTATGTTACGAAGCATGTCCATATCGAAACGCACCAACTCTTTTCCGTCTGCACTCTTCAGAATATCTCCATCCCGAAATCCTATTTGCTGAGCTGTTTCATTGAATTTCATACCATAGGTCATATCCTTCAGAGCTACGTAAGAATCTCCCCATGTATAAAGAATCATCGAATAGATAAACAGCGCCAACAAAAAGTTCATTAATACTCCTCCTACCATAACCAACAATCGTTGCCATGCCGGCTTGGAACGAAACTCCCACGGTTGTGCTGGCTGTTTCATTTGTTCGGTATCCATTGACTCATCAATCATACCCGATATTTTGCAATATCCACCCAATGGTAACCAGCCCACTCCATATTCCGTATCACTGTTTTTCGGTTTAAACTTAAACAGTGAGAACCAGGGATCGAAAAAAATATAAAACTTCTCTACTCGTATCTTGAAAAGGCGTGCAAAGAAAAAGTGTCCTCCTTCATGAATAATCACCAGCAGTGACAAGCTGAGAATAAGTTGAAGAGCACGAATTAAAAATGTTTCCATCTAAAGTTTGTTTTCTATTTTATTTATATTAATACACTCTGTTACTTCATTCCATTTATAACCATTTCAGCCGCAATACGACGTGTCTCCGCGTCGGTCGAAACATAATCTTCATAAGTAGGGGTTGCAATGAAAGGTACACGTTGCATTGCCTTTTCTATTACATCACTCATTCCAAGAAAAGAAATCTGATCTTTCAGGAAAGACGCTACAACGACTTCATTAGCTGCATTGACTATACACGGCATGTTACCACCCTGATGTAAAGCTTCATAAGCCAAAGCCAGATTCCGGAAGCGTTTTGTATCAGGAGCCTCGAAAGTCAGACTGTTACATTTCAAGAAATCCAGACGGTCGAAAGAAGAACGGACACGTTGAGGATATGAAAAGGCGTACTGGATAGGCAAACGCATATCGGGTACTCCCAACTGTGCTTTCACGGCACCGTCTTCAAATTCCACCATCGAATGAATGACCGATTGGGGGTGAACTACCACTTCTATTTGATCTGGACGCACACCAAACAACCATTTAGCTTCGATTACTTCGAAACCTTTATTCATCATTGAAGCCGAATCAATTGTTATCTTAGCTCCCATACTCCAATTGGGATGCTTCAACGCTTGTTCCTTCGTAACATATTGCAACTGATCCATTGTAAACGTACGGAAAGGGCCACCCGATGCTGTAAGAATCACCTTTTCCAAAGGATTATTCATTTCCAAACACTGGAAGATAGCCGAATGCTCTGAATCGACAGGCAAGATAGGCGTATGATATTCATTGGCCAAAGCATTTATCAGCTCACCGGCAACAACCATCGTTTCTTTATTGGCAAGCGCTATAATCTTACCTGCACGAATAGCACTCATAGTCGGACGTAATCCGGCATACCCCATCATTGCAGTCAGTACAATGTCGATGGGCTGCGACTCAACAACCTGACAAATGGCTTCCGAACCAGCATAAACCTTTATAGGCAGATCAGATAAAGCCTCCTTAAGTTGCAAATATTTATCTTCATTGGCTATCACGACAGCTTCAGGATGAAACTTCCGTGCCTGCTCAATCAGTAAATCCACTTTATTATTAGCAGTCAATGCATAAGCTTCATATAAATCGGGATGCTCTTCTATGACTTGTAATGCCTGTGTCCCGATAGAGCCCGTAGAACCTAATATTGCGATTTGTTTTTTCATATATCAAAATACAACGTATTTTTCAGGATTAGTCGGATTTCCTTTATGCCATAATTCAAAATGTAAATGAGGCTGATCACCATCTTCAGCCGACTTTCCGACCAGCGCAATTACTTCCCCGCCTTTTACTTTCTCACCTTCATGCTTCATCAGAGAACCGCAGTGTTTATACACAGAAACGAAGTTTTGCGGATGCTGTATCTGAATGACATAACCCCATTCTGCTGTATAAGCAGCCATAATAACAGTACCGTCTAAAGCAGCAAGAATACTTTCATTGGGGCTCGCAGTAAGATCGATACCAAAGTGGCGCTTTTCCGGATTGAAACCAGCTGACATAACTCCACGTAAAGGACGATAAAATATCAGTCCGGCAGCATCACGCACATCTGTAACGGCAGTCAGATTATATCTTTCCTTCTCTTCATATTGCTTGCGAAACTCATCTTCTTCTTTCGAACGTTCCATCAGTTTCTCTGCACGAAGATTAGTCAGCGAATCAATGGACTGAACCGTATCGGCCTTTACCTGCCCGCTCAATATATCCTGTATATTCATGACATACCGGCTCTGACGTTCAAGTGCAGCCTGTAATGAATCTGCCCGCAATGCATTAGTCACAATCTGAGAACGAACCTCACTGTTCATATATCCCGGAAGGTAATTTCGTAACGGGGTAAATGCGATAATAGCAGCGGCTATCAAGAAAATAACCGTACAAGCCGACAACAAGACAGACAGACCATTCAGCTTAGACACATGAATGCCTACTACCTCCTCCAAGGTATTTTCATTGATAATCGTCAGTTTATATTTAAACTTGATATTATGCCAAAAAGCTTTACGGCCTCTTCTTGTCTTTCTCATTGTTCTTTTCTTATTCTAATAACCCTTCCGGTATGTCAACTTTCAGGATTCTTTGTTCTTTATCCAAATCGACGATAAATTCTTCGTGAGCAGGAAGTAACAATTCCTCACCATCCTTCTCTATCACAAACAAAACATTCATCGTAGAATCGTCAACAGCAACAATTTCTCCCAAATTACCATGATGTACATCCTCAACACGGAATCCTGTAAAGAAATTCCACGAAGTAATCTCTTCCTGATCGTCCATATATTTCTTCGGGAAATATACCTCCACATTCGTCAGCATACGTGCGCGTTCAGCAGTATCAATTCCCTCGAACTTTATTAAGGCTACATCGTCGGAACGGAAACGATACTCTTCAATAAAGAACGGTACCAATATTCCATCCAACAACAAAACCAGATAATCACAATCCACACGGTCGAAAATATCATCGGTAAAGGTAAAAGAAACCTCTCCCTTTATCCCGTGAGGCTTATTAATTATTCCTATCTTATATACTTCTTCTTTTCTAATCATACACTTACTCTATACGGGTAATACGAGCACCCAAAGCAGTCAGACGCTGCTCGATATTCTGATATCCCCGGTCTATCTGTTCAATGTTATGAATACGGCTGATGCCTTCTGCGCTCAAAGCTGCTATCAGCAAAGCTATTCCGGCACGTATATCAGGAGAAGTCATATTACCTCCACGCAAACGGAAATTATGATCATGACCGATAACAACAGCACGATGAGGATCACAAAGAATAATCTGTGCTCCCATATCAATCAGTTTATCGACAAAGAACAAACGACTTTCAAACATTTTCTGATGTATCAAAACACTACCCTTTGCCTGAGTAGCGACCACAAGCATTACACTCAGCAAGTCAGGAGTCAGTCCCGGCCACGGAGCATCAGCTATTGTCATGATCGAACCATCAATAAACGATTCAATCTCATAATGATCCTGCTGAGGAATAAAAATATCATCACCTCGTTGTTCCAGACGAATTCCTAAACGGCGGAAACTATCCGGAATAATACCCAGGTTCTCGTACGATACGTTCTTAATCGTAACCTCGCTGGATGTCATGGCCGCCATACCGATAAAGCTTCCTACTTCAATCATATCTGGCAATACATGGTGTGTACAACCTTTAAGGCTTTTCACTCCTTCGATAGTCAGCAGATTGGATGCAATACCCGATATCTTGGCTCCCATGCGATTCAACATCTTACACAATTGTTGCAAGTAAGGTTCGCATGCTGCATTATAAATAGTCGTTTTTCCTTCAGCCAACACAGCTGCCATTACGATATTTGCAGTACCTGTTACCGAAGCTTCATCAAGCAGCATATATGTACCTTTCAACTGACTGGAAGTAATCGTAAAGACTCCCTTTGCCGCATCATAATTGAATGATGCTCCCAATTTCTGAATACCCAGGAAATGCGTATCCAGTCGGCGACGACCAATCTTATCCCCCCCCGGTTTAGCAATCATCGCCCGTCCGAAACGTGCCACCAAAGGTCCGACAAGCATGACCGAGCCACGCAAACGTGAGCAACGAGTAAGGAACTCTTCGCTTTCAAGGTAGGAAAGATTCACATCATCTGCCTGAAAAGAATAAGTATCTACACTTTTTTTAGACACTTTTACACCCATATCGCGAAGTAACTGAATCAGGTTGTTCACATCCAATATATTCGGGATATTACTGATTGTCACTTCTTCGTCAGTCAATAATGTAGCACAAACCACTTGCAAGACTTCATTCTTTGCACCTTGCGGAACAATCTCACCATGCAGTTTATACCCGCCTTCGATTACAAATGATGCCATAGTACCGGTTATTTAAGATTAATATTTTCTTTTTTGCTGATTATTGTTATTTGCCTGTCGACGGCGCGGAGCAAATGTGCGCTGTTCTACCAGACGGAAATCTTCGGCCGACAGCTTAATCTTTCCTCCCGACAGTTCACACAAATCATCCAGAATCTTCTGATCTTCCACCCCATCCTTATTCCAGTTCTGATAATCTTTTTTCATATGATTGGCTATCAGTTTCAGCAGCTGATTTCTTTCTTCTCCTTCCGGATAATCGACAGCAATCTTGATCATATCCTGAACAAAACGGCCATAGTGACGATAACGGATATTGTTCTGAGAATAAGGAATACGATCAGGCTTTACTTCCAGGCTTTCTTTTTTTACGATATCCACCGGATAATCGATATCAAGCTTAAAGTCGGCCATAATAGCCAAATGATCCCACAGCTTATGATTGAAGTCGGCCACATCTCGCAAATGAGGAAACATGCCTCCCATGATATTTACAATAGTATTGGCACAACGCTGGCGTTCTTCACGATCTTCAATCGTCAGTGCGTAATCCACCATGTTCTGCACGCTTCTTCCATATTCGGGAAGAGGTAATTTTCGTTGTTGGGTATTATATTCCATATCTATTTTATCGCAGTTTTTCCTGTTTTACAAAAGTTTCTTGGGAGTAGAAGCAACGAACTCTTTCAGATAGAAAGGTTCAAAGTAAGCTACATCCTTGAAATCCTTTTCGGCCATGGCACGTTCGGCAAGCGGGAACATCCATTTTGCCAGCGGATGAATATTTTCAAGAAAATGAGCATTAGGATGCGTGATTTTCTCACGGCACTTAGCCGCTCCGTTTCCAAAGAAATAAACCGGATGCTCTGCCAGGAATTCTGCATACGAATTTTCATCAATAATATCAGCTCCGATTTCACGTTTAACCTTCAATGCACGATCGTATATAGCAGCATATACTTCCATACGGCGAGCATCAATCATCGGACACAACAAAGCATCTTCCGGCAAATCTTCGTAAAGCAATACCGGAACAGTCATTACTGCCGGAGTAGGGATGCCAATCAACGGAATATTGCGCCCATAACAAATACCTTTTGCCATCGACACACCGATTCTCAATCCTGTATACGAACCCGGTCCGCAACTAACAGCTACAGCATCCAAAGGAATGGCATGATTATCGATAAACGACAAAGCCTCATCCACAAAAACGCCCAATACCACAGCATGTGAGGGACCCTTAAAGTCCTCTTTCGAGAAGATAGAAGTTCCATCCTGACTTACAGAAACAGAACATACTTCCGTTGAAGTTTCAATATGTAAAATGCACGACATAAATTAATTCCTTATTATATAGACTGCAAATATACACTTTTATTTGCACTCACTTCCCATTAAGCCAGTGTTTTTTAGAACCGTTAATAAAAGATGAAAAGCTTTACTAAAAAACGTCGGCACATTCTCAGGAAAACGTCGGCACGTTTTTCAAAAACATCGGCACGTTTTCCTATCACTCTGCCCGAAGAATTTACCTCATCAACGAAAAAGCCTCTCTCTACTTTTCCGATTCACAGCTTTTTCCTAACTTTGCACGATAAAAAACAGAATATTATGATACAATCAATGACCGGATACGGCAAAGCAACAGCCACATTCGGAGATAAGAAGATCAACGTAGAAATAAAATCGTTGAATAGTAAGGCAATGGACTTGTCGACACGTATTGCTCCATTGTATCGCGAAAAAGAAATGGAAATCCGTAACCTTATTACCAAGACACTGGAACGTGGTAAGGTAGATTTCTGTATCTGGATTGAAAAAGACGCCGCCGAAACGGCTACTCCCATTAATGCTGCACTGGTAGAAAACTATTACAATCAAATAAAGGCCATTTCCGACAACTGTCACATTCCCGTACCGGAAGACTGGTTTGCGACTCTGCTTCGCATGCCAGACGTACTGACCCGGGTAGATATTCAAGAGTTGTCAGACGAAGAATGGACAGTTGCCAGCAAGGCAATTGAGGAAGCCTTGCAACATTTAGTAGATTTCCGCAAGCAGGAAGGAGCTGCATTGGAAAAGAAATTTACCGAAAAAGTAGACAATATAGAACGCCTGCTGAAATCAATCGAGCCTTACGAAAAAGAGCGTGTAACAAAGATACGTGAACGAATTACTGATGCGTTAGAAAAAACAATCAGTGTAGACTATGACAAGAACCGCCTGGAGCAGGAACTGATTTACTATATTGAGAAACTGGATATAAACGAAGAAAAGCAACGCCTTGCCAACCACTTGAAATACTTCCGCGAAACAATGGCAGGAGGTCACGGACAAGGTAAGAAGCTGGGATTCATCGCTCAGGAAATGGGACGTGAAATCAACACTACAGGCAGCAAATCAAATCATGCTGAAATGCAAAACATCGTGGTTCAGATGAAAGACGAACTGGAACAAATCAAGGAACAAGTTTTAAATGTAATGTAATATTAACGCATTGAAGAGCGAAAAAGAAGGGATGCCATCTGATTCCGATTGCCCTTACCTTCTTGTTTCGCTCTTCGTGTTTTTCATTCTAAGTTATGGGAAAACTGATAATCTTTTCTGCACCGTCAGGATCAGGCAAATCTACTATCATCAATTACCTGCTTACGCAAAACCTGAATCTGGCCTTTTCTATTTCGGCAACCAGCCGCCCGCCTCGAGGAACAGAACAGAACGGAGTTGAGTATTTTTTTCTTACTCCAGAAGAGTTTAAGCAACGTATTGCCAACAATGAATTTCTGGAATATGAAGAAGTCTATACCGACCGTTTTTACGGCACACTAAAAGCACAGGTAGAGAAGCAGTTGGAAGCCGGTCAGAACGTAATATTCGATGTAGACGTAGTAGGCGGATGCAATATAAAAAAATTCTATGGTGAACGTGCATTATCGGTATTTATCCAGCCACCTTCTGTCGAAGAACTGCGCAAACGATTGAACGGACGCGGTACCGATACTCCCGAAGTAATAGAAAGTCGAATCGCCAAAGCAGAATTCGAACTAAGCTATGCAAACAAATTCGACGTTGTAATAGTAAACGATGATCTGGAAACAGCTAAAGCTGAAGCCCTGAAAGTCATCAGCGATTTTCTGAAAAAATAATCCATACTTCAATTTATGGCTAAAGATCCTAAAAAACTTCTGCGTACCATGATGATTGTCAGTATTATCATCGGACTGGTCGCTCTGGCTGTGGCCGTAGTTGCCGCTGCCATGAAAGAATACATTATTGCCGCAGCAATGCTCATCGTTGCCGGCTGGCAAGTTATAAACTATCTAAAATGGAAGAAATGCCTGTAAAGACAGGAATATTCGGAGGCACATTCAATCCGATTCATGTCGGTCATCTTGCATTGGCAAACTATTTGTGTGAATATGGGGGGCTGGATGAAATCTGGTTTCTGGTTTCTCCCCAAAATCCGTTCAAACAAAACGTAGAGTTACTCGACGATAAAATACGGCTGGAAATGGTACAAGCTGCTGTTTCCGGCTATCCACGTTTCCAAGCCTCAGACTTTGAATTCAACTTGCCACGTCCTTCTTATACAGTCGATACCCTGAACAAATTGGCTGACACCTACCCGGACAGAGAGTTTACACTTATCATCGGAGCGGACAACTGGGCTGCATTCGACCGTTGGAAATCACCCGAAGAAATCATCCGCAAACATTTTATCATTGTATATCCACGACCAGGCTACAACATACAGACAGACTTACTTCCGCCTCATGTAAAAGTCGTAGATACGCCCCGTCTGGAAATCAGCTCAACATTTATCCGGCAAGCTGTCAGCGAAGGAAAAGACATACGCTACTTCTTGCATCCAGAAGTATTCCGTATTATTGTTGAAAAAGAATTATACCAAAAGAAATGAAAAAATCTAAATTGTATATTCTCTCTTTGAGTGCATGCCTGTTGTTGGGAGCTACAAACAGTGCCGAAGCTAAAATCTTTGAGAGGAAAAAGAAAAAAGCAAAAACAGAACAAGCAGCCGTACCTGTCAACAGAGCGACAAACGGATTGAAACCTTATGCCAGCGTCATCACTTCAAAGGCAAAAAGTTCACACGGATTTCTCACTGTGCATAAGGTAAACGACATTTACTTCCTCGAAATTCCCGATTCTATATTAAACCGTGACATTCTGATTGTGAACCGAATCAGCAAAGCTCCAACCTCTCGACAGAAATCACGCGTCGGTTACCCGGGAGATATTTTAGGTAGCAAGGTTATCCGTTTTGAGAACAAGGATAATAAACGACTTCTGGTACGTGAATACTCTTACCGTGAACGAGCCGAAGATAAGGAAGGCATGTATCAATCTGTACTTAATTCAAACATACAGCCTATTGTAGCCAATTTCAATCTTGAAGCTATCAGAAAGGACTCACTCAGTCGTAGCTATGTAATCAATATCAGTACTTTTCTAATCAAAGAAAATCCATTATTTTCTTTTGATGCCGACAGTAAAGAATACATCGGATTACTGAACATGGCCGGAGAAGGAACATACGTCGATACGCTAAAAGCTTTTCCACAAAACATTGAAATCTCTACCACAGTTACTTACCAAAGCAAAAAAAGCGTAAGCAATGTAGGTTTCTTAGAGACTGGAAGTCCGCGTGTTCCTCTGACTTATGAGCTGAACAGTTCTATGGTTTTACTTCCTGAAACCCCGATGAAAGGTAGACTATTCGACCCGCGAGTAGGATATTTTACAGTAGGATACACTGATTACGACAGCAACCCGCAAGGCATTGAATACAAAAAACTCATTACACGCTGGCGTTTGGAGCCCAAAGACGAAGCTGCTTATCTACGTGGTGAACTCGTTGAGCCCAAGAAACCTATCGTAATTTATATCGATCCGGCTACTCCCAAGAAATGGGTACCATATCTGATACAAGGAGTAAACGACTGGCAGACAGCTTTCGAAAAGGCTGGATTCAAAAATGCGATTTACGCAAAGGAGGCACCTACCAACGACCCCTCGTGGAGTCTGGAGGATGCACGCCATTCGGCCATCGTTTACAAGCCCTCAGACATACCGAATGCAAGTGGCCCTCACATCAACGACCCGCGTTCCGGAGAGATATTGGAAACACATATCAACTGGTATCACAATGTCATGAGTCTGTTACGCGACTGGTATATGATTCAAGCTGGAACCATCGACGAAGCAGCACGCAAGATGCAGCTCGACGATGAATTGATGGGACAGCTCATCCGTTTCGTTTCTTCTCATGAAGTAGGCCATACACTGGGACTCCGACATAACTTTGGCTCTTCACATACTGTACCGGTCGAAAAATTACGCGACAAGGCATGGGTGGAAGCCAACGGACATACACCGTCTATCATGGACTACGCCCGGTTCAACTATGTTGCGCAGCCAGAAGACAGCATTACACGTGCAGGAATCTTTCCTCGCATAGGAATGTATGACAAATGGTCTATAGAATGGGGATACCGATGGTTACCACAGTTCCAAAAACCGGAAGATGAAATTGCATTCTCCAATCAATCCATCATTGGGAAACTGAAAGAAGATATCCGTTATACATTTGGTACAGAATCAGATGCCAACGATCCCCGCAACCAAAGTGAGGACTTGGGCGATGACTCCATGCTGGCCAGTATGTATGGCATCAAAAACCTGAAACGAATTGTTCCTCAGATACTGAAATGGTCGTACGAGCCCAACAAATCATATGCCGGTGCCGGAGAAATATACAGTCAGGTAGTATCTCAGTTCAATCGCTATTTAGGACATGTGACCAAAAACGTCGCAGGAATTTACAGCAATCCCATTACGGTAGAACAATCAGACGAAGTAGCGCGCGAATTTGTTCCTGCCGATATACAGAAACGAGCTGTTACATTCCTCAACGAACAGTTGTTTACTACTCCTCAGTGGCTCATCAACCGCCAGTTGATAGAAAAGGCAAAGATACTTCCCGTAAATGTGATCTGTTCACTGCAGTCGGGGATTCTCACACGCCTCATCAGTAAAAGTACACTTGACAAAATGAGTGAAAACGAAACATTGAACGGAAAGAAAGCATATACCTCGGCACAAATGTTCAATGATTTGAAAAAAGTAATCTGGAGCAACCTTGGACAATCGGATATCTACAAACGCAACATGCAGAAAACATACGTAGAAAGCCTCATCAGCTTACTCGACAAGCCTGAAGCAGCCAGCAAAAATGCATCAGGAAAGCGACCTGCATATTCCGAAGCCCCGGCTATCGCTCACGGACAACTGCTGGAACTAAAACGTCTGGCAACTGGAGCAGCCGGTATGACAAGTGGTACAGCCAAAGGCCACTATCTAAACTTGGTTACCCTGATAGATAATGCGTTGAATGACAAATAAAAAGCTCCGTTGTTACTTTATCTTTTCACAGATAAATGTAACAACTGAGCTTTTTTTAAATCCTTAGGAGTCACAATATCAGGATGTTCAAACGAGTTACAATCATCAATATTTTTCGAAGTCAGAATACGTCCCGAAACAGATTTAACCTGTACACCATCCAAGGATAAAGTAATATACTGCGATTCCTCCAAGTCAACATTCGACAAAGAGATATGAATTACTCCTGCCTTGTCGCGCGAAGCCGTTGCACTAACCATCGGTACAATTCGGTCATCACGTACAATCTTACGTTCACACCGCATATATCTATAAGCAAATATGTAACCATTTAGTAGTTTTACATCGTTACATTTTCATACATCAGACTTCTTTGCAAACACACTAAGAAATCCCATTTACTTTGTTTACATGCAAAAAAGGATGTGTCTTAGCTTTCGCCAGACACATCCTTTATGCTGATCTAAAGATTTATCAATCTACATCACCTCGATCAATTATTTTTGAATCCATAACCATTGGTTATTTTACCCAATGATGTTTCCAAAATAGAGCTATGGAACGGTACGAAATAAATAGGAGCTTCTCCGTCTACAAATCCACGGAATACATAATCAGAATAATCAGACTCGTAATCAAGAATATCCTTACCCCAGTTTACCATTGTATAGCCATCAGCTTCCAAAGCCTTAGCTTCGGCACTGCCCGGTTCAATGTGTTTAAACAGACCTTGAATTGCCAAATTTGTACCCGGATTTGCCGAATAAATTGATTTGCCGGTATATCCTTCCCAGTCATCAAATACACCACGCCATCCCGGATACATTACCGGGTCTGTTTCATCGGTACATTGAGTAGTCAAGCGGTAACCATACTGTGCTTTAGCATCTACGCTCTTAGTCCATACATACAGTGAAATCGTATTGCCATTTTCGAATGTATAATAGCCGTTAGTCTTTAATCCGTTAACCATCGCAGCCAAATCAGCTTTCAGTTTCTTGATAGCTTCCGGCAACTTACCAGTACGGATCAAATCGTAACGGCGAAGACCTTCACCACCAAACTCCAGTTTACGCTCCTGCTGAATAGCTTCTTTGATACCACCCCATTTAGAAATGAAACCATCAAGATTAGCAAGTTCCGGAGTCGCAAACGCACGGTTATGAACTTCCGACAAGTACTGCTTAGCAGTCATTTCATCACCCAGTTCGGCTTTTACCTCTGCCAACATCAAGATAACATCCGACATACGTACAAATGGATTATTGATACCTGATTGACGCTGTTTTTCCCAACGTGGCTCCGGCTGACGGTTTTCATCCCATTTGTTATTGGCAATACCACCACCATTAGCCTGTGATCCCGGAATAAATGGTAAAAGCTTTTCTACTCCATTCTTTCCATCGCTACCTGTAACCGTACAAGTAACATCACGCCGCATGTCATTCGGATCGAAATCACCATAGTAGTAAGTAGGATGGAAACGGCTCTGACCATAATTCTTACACGGATAGTTGTTCGAGCTACCAGCCGAACTTGGACGGCCGAAAGCATAAGGACGCTCTGTCTGAACTCCTCTGGTTTCAGGAATTTCATAAATACTTTCAGAAGAGAGTACTAAATTCTCATTCTGCTGGAACACGTACTGATAAGGATTTCCAAACGACTGACCATCAGAACCTTTTGCACGAGGATCGACTGTACATAATGCTGCTGTACCTGGATTATCAACACAGTTCTGCAAATACGTTTCGGCTATTTCATAGAACTTCTTATAATCTGTACGTCTACCGTAAAATGCATTGTTTGCATCTACTGTATTCAACTTTTCAAAGCTCAGCACATTTCCATCCAGATCTTTATAGAAATCTGTTCCCAAATCAGTACGACGAGTAGAATAACCTCCTGCATACAGACACATACGACCGATTAATGCATCCACATAATTACGCGTCATCATACTTGCATCTGCGCCGACATTTTCGCCCAAATAATACATGTAAGGTTCAACTTGCATCAATTTGTTGATATGGTATTCATAAATCTGATCACGTGGAGTCAGACCTTCCGCAACTACACCAGGTACCAGATTATGAGGAACATCTCCCCAAAAACGGAGTAATTCATTATAAGCAGTAGCACGCAAAGCCACGGCCTGTCCGTACAAGTCTGTCATTTCTGTTACCGAGCCTGTTCCTGCTTCAATAGCCTTATAGGTATCAGTTTCCTCAATAGCATTACAAAGCGTATTACATGTAGCAATGATGCTATATAAAGCCGGCCATGCATTTACGCCATTATTTCCAGCCGAGTTAATATCAAAGTTGGATGTACCTCCATAATACAAATTTTCCGGGATATGACGTGCCTGTGCATCGTAACCTTCGGGATGCCGTTCTGAATCCGATCCGCAAACTACCAAATCGTAAAACAAACCATTGGCATGAACATAGGCTTTTGCACGCCACTTTTCATAAGCTTCCATTAAGGCACCGCGAGCCGTTGAAACGTCTCCAAACACAAATTCCGGAGTAGCTTCAGATGGTGAAGACGTATCCAGAAAATCTTCACACGAAGTTATATTGAGCATTAAAAGTCCAACACCTAAATATGTATATAATAACTTTTTCATTGTCTTTTCATTGATTAGTTAACAGATTATTTAATTAGAATGTAATGTTTACACCAAATGTAAATGTTCTTGCACGAGGATAAGTACCATAGTCCATACCCAACAACGGATAGTTTCCTGTGTTGGCAGCAGTTGTACTCTTATCCGGATCAGCATTAACTTCAGGATCAATACCAGAATAACCTGTAATAGTAAACAAATTACCAGCAGTTGCATAAATACGTGCACGTTGCATACCAATCTTCTTTGTCCATTCTTTCGGGAAGGTATAACCAAGAGTTAATGTATTCAATCGCAAGAATGAAGCATTTTCTACGAAGGTTGACAAAACAGTACCATTTTCCATATAAGGGACACCGTATTTAGCACCAGCATTCAATGCATCCAATGCAGCCGGTTCTACAACAGGAACCAGTTCTCCATTCTGGATATCATAAATCTGGTAGCAGTCATTGATGAATTCCAGCTTATTGGCACCTGCACCTGTATCCTTGTTACCATACATATTAATCAAAGAGTTAACATTGTATACATGACCACCTGCAGCCCATGCAAATCCTGCACTGAAGTCGATATCCTTCCATGTCATGTTCAAATTGAAACCACCGGTATGAGGATGAGTTATTTCACCTAAATCAGCAACATCTTCTGTATCTGCTACACCATTACCATCCAAGTCACGCAGTTTAACTGCTCCCGGGAATGCTTTCTGACCTTCCGGCAAATTATAGTGGTTAGGATAGTTACCAACCTGATTACCCAAGTCGGCTACACCTGGTTTCAACGTATACATCTGGGTTGCCGGATCGTAATTAAAATCGGCTGTTGTATAGAAACCGTCGCAGATGTAACCACGAATCAAGCCAACAGGTTTTCCTTCACGGAACTCATAGTCGTAAGTCGGAGTTGTAGCACTGGAAGCCCACTGAGAACCATATTGTGCAATGATATTATCAGCCAGTTCATCGATGTTGTTATGGTTATAGTTATAAGTTGCAGAAATACCTAATGTAAAGTCTTTGGTACGGACGATATCATAGTTCTAAGCAATTTCAAAACCTTTATTCGAAGTCTGTCCGATATTCTGATATTGATATGAATAACCGGTTGTTTCATCAATAGGAATACACATCAACAAGTCTTTCGTTGTATTCCAGTAAGCATCAATGGTACCAGAAAGACGGTTGCCGAAGAAACCGAAATCCAAACCGATATTTCTTGAAATAGTTGTTTCCCATTTCAGATCAGGGTTAGAAAGCATACCACTGGGTTTATAGCCTGAATAAGTCTGCCCGTTGAATGTCACAGTAGTAGATTCCCATGTTTCTCTCCAAAGACTGGCATCAATATTATCAGCACCTGCCATACCATAAGACAAACGAAGCTTCAAATTATCCAGCCAGCTACGAGTACCTTCCATGAATGATTCATCAGAAAGACGCCAAGCAAATGCACCTGCCGGGAAATATCCCCAACGGTGGTTAGGAGCAAATTTAGAAGAACCATCGGCACGGAATGTAACAGTAAACAGATAACGATCCAACAATGAATAATTAGCACGTGCAAAGAATGAAACAGTCTTGTCGGGAGTACCAATTGAGTTACTGAATTTATCCTTTGCCAAAGTCTTGTCTGTTTGGTCGATCATACCGAAAGCCTGATCAAAATCGAATCCTTCGGGATATCCGTGACCTTCAATCTCTGTTGAGTTCGATTTAGAAACAATGGTTTCCTGACCTAACAGGAATGACAAGCTATGTTTGTCACCCAAGCCCTGAACCTGATAATTCAACGTATTTACGTTACGTAAATTATAGCCTTCGCTGCGAGTCAGCTTAGCCACTTTATGACCTTGAGTCAGACCGTTTTCATAATACTTAGTTTCACCCCAGTTACGACCGGCACCAACTTCAGCACGTAAAGTCAAACCTTCAATAATATCCCAAGACAGAGCAGCAATACCTCTGATTCTTTGTTTTCTCGCAATATTCTGGACATCGTTTGTCCAGTCAACCGGACTTCCGTAAGAAGCATCTACATTATCAGCACCTAAACCAAATCCACCAAATGTTTCAGGATCTCCCAAAGGATTATCGATAGGACGCCAGCGGTATGCACCTGACAATAAAGAACCTTTACCGTTTGTTGAAGATTCTTTTCCAGTAGTCTGATCTTCAGAATAACGAACATCAACATCCAACTTCAAATTTTTCAACAGCTCCTGATTCAACTTCAATGATGTGTTGAAACGATTATAACCAGAATTAATCTTGATACCTTCATCATTCAGATAGTTGACATTCAATACAAATTTTGTTTTTTCGCTACCACCTGAAATTGAAAGGTTGTGTGTATGAGCAATGGCATTACGCAGCATATCGTCAGTCCAGTCGTGCACGCCCACGTTCGCGTAGTCAGCAAAATGATTTCCATAAGCAGCACCTAATCCAAAATATTTGGCTACGCCATCAGCGCTAACAGCACCACCTGTCTTTTCCAAGGCATCTGCATAACCCCACTGATATTTTACATAATCCTGAGCACTGAGCGGATCCAAGGTCTTGGCAGCAGCTTTGGTCTGTATATATCCATTATAAGTAACAGACAGCTTATCTGTCTTTGCTCCCTTTGTAGTAACCAAAATAACACCATTTGCACCACGTGCACCATAAATAGCAGTAGACGACGCATCTTTCAATACATCAATTGTTTCAATCTGGTCTGCAGGAATATCAGAAATAGAACTTACCGGAAACCCATCAACGATAAACAACGGATCGTTGCTCTGTGTAATAGAACCTCCACCGCGAACTCGAATGGAAACCTCCGCACCCGGACGACCATCCTGAGAAACAACTGACACACCGGCCAATTTACCTTGCAAAGCCTGAGATACATCCGAAACAGGGTTCGCTGTCAATGTTTCATTATTCACTGATGCAACAGAACCTGTCAGGTCACGTTTCTTTACAGTTCCATAACCAATAACAACAACTTCATCCAGTGCTTCTGTATCTTCTTTTAAGATAATGTTGAAAGAAGATTTACTTCCAACCGAAATAGACTGTGGTACATAACCTACATAGGTAATAGTAAGTACATCCGAATCTTTTACATCCTGAATACTAAACTTACCATCGAAATCTGTAATAGTACCATTAGTAGTACCTTTCACCAATACATTTACACCAATCATAGGCTCACCGGCACTATCCTTAATAATACCAGTTATCTGTTTTCCTTGTGCAAATGCAAGTACACAGAGCATACTCAATAAAAATGTAGAATATACCCTTTTCAAAAGCAGTAGTCTGTTCATACGTGTTTTTAGTTTAGATAATAAATAAGGTTAATAGTTCTCATAAGAATTACAACATTTCAAAATTAGGAAAGATACGACTGATATAATTGATAAAAAATGGTTTTTTAGTGGTAAAAATTGGTTTTTAACAGTTCAGCGGCCCTTGTGAAGAACAATCTGGACTATTTCGCTGGGGGTAAACAAGCGAATATCTTTGCGCGACGTACCTATCCCATTGCTGATTATCACGGGAATTCCCTTGCTATTATATTTCAGGCCAGTAAGGAAACGATTACCGTATTTTGAGAAATGTGCAAAAGCGTATTTATGAAACAAACTGACCTGACCTCCATGTGTATGCCCTGCCAGCGCCAGATCGGTATTACTTACATCCACATCTTCAACATAATCAGGCGTGTGTGTCAGCATAATGACATAATCTTCCGGACGGAGAAACAAGGTAGGCGAAACTCCGTTTTTTGTCAAATCAAACGGATTGCGAATTCCACAAAGTAAAATATACTGGTTTCCCTTCCATATCGTATCTACTTGATGCTCGAGCAAGTGAATTCCTGTCCGTTGCATTTCTTGCCTGACAATTTCATAATTGGCATTATTCTCATGGTTACCCATTACCCCATAGGTACCATAAGGTGCGTGAAACTGCTGAAGCACATCAAAAAGTTCAGACAAATTTCCTCCATTCCTTCCCCGGTAATCTCCTCCTAACAGCAGAAGATCGGCATCGGTAGCCTGCAAGGCTTTCAACAAACTGGGAAGTCTTTTCTTTCCAAAGCGGCTCTCATAATGAAAGTCGGAAGCAAAAGCTATCCGAAATCCGTCAAAAGAATCAGGAAGCTGTGTGCTATATATGTCGTATTTCTTTACACGTCCTATTCCATGATATTTCGACAGAGAAGCCGTGGCACACGAAGAGAGTAAAATCATGACTGCCAAAAAAACAAGATAAATAATCTTTTTCATGGTATATAACTAAATCCTTAAACGAAAATAACACTTTTCTACCAGCCAAGCAAAGTGTCGGCAGAATTTTCTAACTTTGCACCATAAAATAAATTGGATTTATGGTAAAACAAAATTCTGCAAAAGCCTGGTTGCTGGCCAGCCGTCCCAAGACCCTGACAGCAGCTTCCATCCCAGTCATGCTGGGGTGTGCACTGGCTTCAATGTACGGACATTTTCAGCTTATTCCGGCTATATTATGCTTCTTATTCGCTTTTCTGATGCAGATAGATGCAAACTTTATCAATGACTTGTATGATTATCTGAAAGGTACTGACCGAGAAGACAGACTCGGACCGGAACGTGCCTGCGCACAAGGTTGGATTTCTTCGTCGGGTATGAAGAAAGGAATAGCCATAACGACTTTACTGGCTGCATTGGACGGGCTCTGCCTGCTCTGGTACGGTGGCTGGGAAATGATTCCGGTAGGCATTGCCTGCATTATTTTTGCCTTCTTATATACCGCCGGTCCTTATCCGCTTGCCTACCATGGCTGGGGGGACGTACTGGTTTTAGTATTTTTCGGATTTGTTCCCGTAGGATGTACTTTCTATATCATGGCACACAGTTGGAATACTTCTGTTACCATGGCTTCGCTTGCCTGTGGATTTGTGATAGATACGTTGCTGATGGTCAACAATTTCCGCGACAGGGAGCAGGATGCTATCAGCGGAAAGAAAACAATCGTTGTACGACTGGGAGCCCGTGCCGGACTGATTCTATATTTTCTGCTGGGACTGGCTGCATGCTGGAGTTGTTTTTATTTTGTAACCGAGGGCAGACTATGGGCAGCTATCCTGCCACAGATTTATTTGTTGCTCCATATTTTTACCACCGTGAAAATGGCACGCATCAACCGAGGAAAGGAACTCAACGTCATTTTGGGAGAAACTTCAAGAAACATGTTGCTGTTCGGCATACTACTTACTGCCGGCCTGTTACTCAACGCCTGATAATTATCAATTCTCACTCCTATGAACGGCAGAATCAAGGAACTCGATTTTTTAAAAAGCATATTCATCATTCTGATGATTATCTTTCATCTGGTATACATCGGCGATTCGTACCCATATGCCAAACAAGTGGTCTATACCTTCCACATGTCGGCATTTCTCATCATATCGGGATATCTGAATAATATAAACAAGGAAACTAAAGCTTTCGGACGGAGCCTGCTCTGGATATTCATTCCGTATGTCTTCATGGAAGCCGGCTACGTGGTCATGTCGGCAGTTCTCCCCGTACGGGAGAAAGTAACCGAACTCTCTGCCAGACTTCTGTTGTATAAAGCTATCATTGCTCCCATGGGACCATACTGGTATCTGCATACGCTGATACTCTGCAACGCCAGTTATTTCCTGATCTATAAGGTGACGGATAAGTGGAAAGGCATAATCCGTTTCATCATCTTGGGAATATTCCTGTATATTCTTTCCGAAGTACGATTGCTGACATTTGCCAATGCCATTTACTTCCTGGCAGGAGTGGCTATCCGGCAAAGTGGCCTTCCCATTATCCGTGTATTTCAGCCCAGCTTTCTGTCGGTAGTCCCCCTCGTCATCTTATGCTGTTTTCCGGAGAACCTGAACCGCGGCACACTGGCTGGTGTAGCTATAACCTATTTGGTAATCAGTCTGTTGCTTGCAACTTACACCTATTTGCCGGAAAAAGTAAAAACACTTCTTCGTTATATCGGTAGTAATACACTGGTGATTCTTCTATTTTCGCCCGTATTTACCATTTTATCGAAAGCCTACCTGCCGCTTTTTGCTTTCGATGCAACAGGTATTTGCTTTACGATTGTTTCGGTGATTTTTGTTATATCGGGGTGCTTTGGCGTAACTTATGTACTCGACCGCCTGCACATCTCACCTTATTTTTTAGGAAAGAAGCGGATGCTTCCTCCCTATCCTCCAGCCGACTAATCGCGTTCTATCAGTACAGTAGCATACGCCGAAATGCCTTCCTCACGACCGGTAAAGCCTAACTTTTCGGTCGTAGTCGCCTTTATGGACACATCCTCCGGATCTATATTCATGACATGAGCCAGCACTTCCTGCATTTCAGGTATACGAGCTTTCAGCTTCGGACGTTCGGCACAGACCGTCGCATCGATATTACCTACCCGATAACCTTTCGTAGCAATCAAATCGACTGTACGTGCCAGCAGAATCTTGCTGTCAATATCTTTAAACTCACCGGCATTATCGGGAAAATGATAGCCGATATCGCGCATGTTGGCGGCTCCCAGCAACGCATCACAAATAGCATGAATCAATACATCGGCATCCGAATGACCCAATAATCCCAATTCGTGCTCCAGCTTGATACCTCCCAGCCAAAGCTCACGCCCAACGACCAGCCGATGGACATCGAAACCAAATCCTACACGTATTTTCATCGTACGTAAAAATCAAGAACTTTTTCGTTTTCCAAATAACCTTCCAGGTGATTGTCTATATGCACCGGACCTACGCCAACCGGCGTTCCCGTAAACAGCATATCGCCAATTTTCAATGTACAGAACTGGCTGACGTATGCGATAATCTGATCTACCCGGAACAGCATATCCTGTGTATTTCCCTGCTGCACAGTCTTTCCGTCAATATCCAAATGGAAATTAATATGCTGAATGTCGGCAAATTTCTCCACAGGTACCCAGTCGCCTATGGCCGCCGAATTATCAAATCCCTTACACAGTTCCCAAGGTTTACCTTCGGCACGGAACTTACGCTGCAAATCGCGTGCGGTAAAGTCGATACCTACCGTAACGGCATCATAATAACGGTGTGCAAAACGCTCGGAAATATTCTTTCCCAAACGGTTAATGCGTACTACCAGTTCGGTCTCATAGTCTACCTGCTGGCAGAAGTCAGGAATAAAAAACGGCTTGCTGTCCTTCAGCAAGGCAGAGTCCGGCTTCATGAAGATGACCGGTTCTTGTGGCAATGGTTCGTCTGCATGCAATTCCTTGCAATGCAACGGATAGTTCATGCCGATAGCTATAATTTTCATGGAGAATTATTTCTTTATTGTTTCATTCAAACGATTGAACATCACTGCCAGATGAGCATAAAGTGATGTATTCTGTACTACAATATTTTCAGGAACCCGAATACGGAAAGGAGTAAAGTTCCAGATAGCCTTGATGCCTCCTGCAATCATCTTATCGGAAATCTCCTGGGCAATGGTAATGGGAACGGTCAGCACACCGATATTTACCCCATCTTGTTTCATGCGCTGCTCAAAGTCATCGGAATGATAAATGGGAATACCGTTGATTTTTGTTCCTACCAGTTCCGGATTAATATCGAAGGCTCCAACAATCTGAAGCCCGAAATGCGAAAGACCTGAGTCGCGCAGTAACGCCCCCCCCAGGCTACCAACCCCGAAAAGATACGCTCTGTGCATATTGGTAAATCCTAAAAAATCCTCAAGCACCTCAATCAGCAGGTCAATGTCATAGCCTACACGAGTGCGTCCGGCAATATCTACATACGAAAGATCCTTGGCTATTTGCGAAGCGTCTATATTGATTTGCTTGGAAATCTGCGTGGAAGAAACATATTTCTCCCCTTTCTCTTTCATCAGCTTTGCATTCGAAAGATACCACGGCAGTCTACGTAAGGTAGGCTCCGGTATTTTATCCGTATTTTTACGAGTACGTATTGCCATTTTTTGCGCTTCTGTAAAGTTATGCCTTGTGCAAAATTAAGGTATTTATTCGGAAACGCACACAGAATATAGAAAAATGTACCTATCTTTGAGTCGGATTAAAATTAATTCACATGAAAAATAATGATTGGAAAGACCGACTGAACATTGTATATTCCACCAATCCGGACTTTAAGTACGACAACGGAGAAGAGGAAGAAATAGAAACGCTGGACAAAAAACAGCAGAAACTTCGTGTATCAATAGAAAAAAAAGGACGTGGCGGAAAGACCGTTACTGTAATAACCGGCTTTGCTGGCAACGAAGAAGACTTGAAAGAGCTGGGTAAGCTGCTAAAGACTAAATGTGGTGTAGGCGGATCGGTAAAAGAGGGAGAAATCTTGATACAAGGAGAATTCCGTCAGCGTATTATCGATTTGCTGAAAGCGGAAGGCTATACACAGACTAAATAATATTCAGGTACACGCCCAACAAACAATATCAACTGGGATTATAAGCAAGAAAGCAGGAGGTTTTTCTCTAACCGTCTGGAAGACTTCTAAAGTTTTTGTACAAATCTTCTAATTTTTTGTACAAATTTTCAAAAAACATCCCGATGTTTTTTCTTCAAGACAGCGGCCTTCAGAACAATTCATCTCTTCCTTCCAGTTCGAAATGGTAAGCCGCAAGAAGTATTAATATTAAAATTAAAACGCCAACGGATGTTTTTACAAACACGTTGGCGTTTCTAACATAGGCTACAAGAGAATTAACTTTTCCTCAACAAATAGCCAACTAAATCTATAATCTATAAAACTATAACCTATTTTACTTATATATACCTTTATTTAGAACGGACATTTTTGATTATCTACCCACTCTATTTCCTTATATGGTTTTGCATTATATCCATGTCCCGTTACATCAAGTACGGTTCCATCTTCCTGTGTTTCGCCATTAAAACGCCAATAAGCGATCAATCCTTCTGTTGTTGGGTCAACATAACAGATACCATCTTCAAGCTCTGCTGGAGTACGAGCTACATTCCATACACGGCATTCACTGATATAGCCATCGAAGAAACGTGAATAACCAGCAGAACGACCGATAGCAAATGTATCTTCCCACGAGTGTCCATCGTATGCCATACTCAAATTGATAGAACCACCATTATTGGTTTCTACAAAATGAATCTGTTCACCATCCAAATATACACGAAGATATTGTCCGTCATAAACAGCAGCAAAGTGCAACCAATGTCCTGTTTCAAATTCCTTCTCTACCCAAGATTCATAATGATCTTTCTGGTCCGGATGAGAAGCTGTACCGATAGAACCTTTTGCCAATTGTAACTTATTAGTAGGATTTCCGGCACCGTCGCCAAAACGGAACAAAAAGTTTTCCTCACAACCGCACAACGAACTGATACCATTTGCACTATTAGCCGTAGTAGGGAAAGATACCGGTAATACTTTCATTTCCAATGTCATCTGATTTAATGCTTTCACCGGACTATCTTCGCCCGCAAAACCAGGTATATCAAAACAATTATTACGATGCAAATAAGCAGCCTTTACGGTAATAACTTTAGTCAGCATCACATAAGCTGTACGAGAAGCTTCCAAGACATCTAAATCACCACCCTCAACAGAAACAATCGATACAGGCAAACAATAAGAAACTCCTTCCTGTAACTGCTCAGAGTCGGCATTTATCTTTATTTGTGAAGACAAAGTCTTACCAGAATTAATCACGACTTCAGTACCTTCTATACTGTAACTTCCTTCGGGAGGCAATACACAATTACGTCCTGTAGATGAATTAAACGCATCCAACAGTTCCGGTGATTCTTTTAAACTGATTTTCACATCGCCCTCTGCTTTATTAGTAGAAGTTACAGTCAATCCAATACTAGACTGCCCATCTACCAAAAATCGAACAGCAGAAGATTGCAAGGTTCCTGTCATATAAACAGCATCCCCATACTCGGGTCCACTTTTACAACCTGTAATACAAAGCAGTAAAGCCCAAAAACAAAAAACTATATACTTTTTCATATCTTATTTTTTTATTTTACATATACATTAAAATCTCCAATAGTAATAGAAGCTACTTCACCATAATAGTAAGAATCAACTACAGGAATTTCCATACGAAGATAACGCATCGCTACCGGAGCATATAAAATTACATTTTTTGTTGAAGTAGAAGAGATTGTTCCTAAATCTTGCCAATCTGTACCATCCTGACTATATTCAACTTTAGTACCATTGGTAAATGAATTATACTCCCACCATCCATAATATAAATATAAAGCACGAAGAGCTGTTACATTATATGACTTTTGTAAATCTACGACAACATGATAAGGTTGTTCAGAAGATAGTTTCCATTCTGTAGATGTACTTTCATCAAACATATCTGAAACATTACCACTTATAGTTACTCCATCTGATTCTTCAATATATGCCGACCATCCCGTCCTGTCTTTCACTAACGTTCCTTGTACATCATTATCAACAGCCTCATCATCAATCATACCAGACTTAATACTTACACTGACCGGGATATAAGTACAATTCATATTTGTACTAACAGCAGCATTTTCTCCTTTTACATTTTCCAATTTTAAAGGAATCAGATAACCTTTTTCACTACGTAATTGAGGTAATATATCTTCGTTCACAACAATATGTATCGAATCAGAAGACTGATATTCACCTGCAGGAATAGTCATTTCCTGATTTTCAATGCGAAGAGCATTTTCCGGTAACACATCAAAATCCGAATTGTTAGTCATGTTATATGCATCAACAAGAGAATTATCAAAACCAACAGTGGCCTGAATGGTACCTGAATGATTACCTGTTACATACACTGGAAATTTCAAATCCAACGAACTAAAACTTTGAATCGGAGTATGTATAAAAGTAAAATCTCCGCCTGTATAAGATTTTATATATACACGATTCATAGAATCACCTGGAAAATCGTATGTTTCATCATCATTGCACGATGTACCTCCCAGCATGGCAAAGATACCTGCCAGCATATAAAGAAACTTTTTTGTATTTTTCATATTCTCAGTCAAACAATATTAAATTAATGAACCGCAGGGTTCTGAATCTGAATACATTCACGGAAACGCTTATAAGGGTACGGATTATTTTCATGCACATTATAATCACGATGGATAAAAAATGCTCCAAAGCCACCTTTACGTCCTTCAGCCGGTTGATAACGTGCTTGTTCATACATTTCACTCATAGTACCTTGCCATCCGTCTCCCATGTTACAACAAAAAACAACTTTCTCTATCGGCCAGGTAGTACTGGTTCCCCCACCATAAGCTTGCTTAAAATAATAATCACAGATATCATACAACTGCGAAGAGGGATCTCCCGGTGAATCAACACACAATAACTTGTTAACGTCGGTTACCCCACTTCCATATCGTTCCTGAATAAGCTTTAAACGTTCTTCTTTTGTTATATTAGGGTTAGGACCCATATACTTTGACAGATGTTGCATAAAGTAATCAAAATAACTACCAGACAAGAAATCGCCTTCAGGTTCATAGTCCGCATCAAAACCGTCCAAATCGTTCAAGAATACCTGATCGAGAAAATATTCTGCATACATTTCAATAGCCTTCTTAAGAGCAGCTTCTCTTTCTTCACCGTAAGGCATAAGTTTTGCTTCATTATAGGCAATCTTAAAATCGTGATCATCGGTTTCGGCATCAATACGGGTTATGGCCACAACAAGCATCTTAGTGCCCTTTACTTTCTGAACAAAACGAAGTTCATCCCAAATTTCCTGATTTTCCTTTGCAGGAATTCCTCCCCACAAAGAGCAGATATCAAGACTGTCCGGCAGTCCCATGAAACGTACGGCCATAGAGTTCTGCTGTCCATATTGAGAGAACCATCCAAAAGCAATAGAATGATCGCTTGCTTTATAGTCACGTAAATTTTGATAATACAAATCGCTATAGGTGTAAGGATTCTGAACCGAAACAGATTCTATATCCGTATTACATGCAGTCATTAATCCTCCTGCCAATACTACACTCAACAAATATTTAATAAATTTCATAATATCGAATTTTATTATAATTAAACTTACATTATCTTCTGACATCCCACCAGAGTCTTGTTCCAGCAGTATCACCACCTGTACCCAGCAAAGCAACAGCAGCCTGAGTATTTTGGCTATTATCAGAATATTCTGTTGTCGGGAATTTCAAACGACTGATAAGTTCACCGTCTGCGACTTCATTTTGATGTGCATAAGATGCGATTCTCACAAAACCAGGATATCCTGTACGACGCATCTCGCTCCATGCTTCCTGTCCGTCAGGGTAAAGGGCAATCCACTTCTGAATCATAATACGTTCCAGTTTTATTTCATTAGAAACCCCTTCTTCCCAAGCTACCGCTCTTTGTGACAAATATCCGGAAACATTTGTTGAACGATTCGTCACTGGATCTGTATAAGAAGCCAGAGGCAGACGTTCTGAATTAGTAATATATTCATCAACTCCAGATACTCCATCTTGAGAGAAAGATGTACGTATGCCCTGTTCATAATATTCCTGCACTGTACCACTTCCTAATCCTAATCTCAATTTTGCTTCAGCAAGCAAGAAGTATGCTTCGGCAGCATCCATCCACTGCATGTCACTATTTTCATTAAAATTCAATCCTGAAGCTGCTGCTATATAGCTGTCTTTTGCTATATTATCCATACCATTTCTTACTCCATGATATTTACCGTCATTGGTCGCTGTACGGAAATATTTAGAAATACGTGGATCATTATAGCCGTTCAGATAACAATCCATCGTTGCTCCCATACGTATATCCTGAAAACTTTCACTTATTTCCCACAACGGATTCACAAAAGAAAAATTAGTATTCTGATGTAATATTGCTGAATCATCAATTGAAGTCATCAAACCTGACGGATGATTTATCGCAGCTGTAGCCTCCGTGCGTGCTTTTGACTCATCGACAAAAGAAATACGCATAGCTAAACGTAAACGCAGAGTATTAGCGAATTTAATCCATTTACCAACATTGCCACTATAAATATAATCATACTGCTCCATATAGTTGGCAGAAGTCGTATTATTATAGTCGGTCAAAACAGCTATGGCATCATCAAGTTCGTCGAAGAACTGATAATATACGTCTTTCTGGCTATCATAAGGGACCTGAGTTGTTGTACCAAACTGACTGTAAGGAATAGGACCATACATATCTGTTATACGACTCATTCCTAAAACCTTAACAATAGTAGCTAAAGCTCTTGCCGGAGAATTTTCTTCTGTTACATCATGAATTGATTTCCAAGGTTGCATTATATAAGTATATGCATCTCTGAAAGGAGCATTGTACCAATCTCGATAAAGAACATAATGATCGTTATGATAACTAGTATAACTGAATGTATTGATGTTAGCTACAAAACTGGCAAAAATATCACCATTCAAGACCTCCGTAATCTGATATTCACCTCCGAGTCCGACACCATCAGCACTTTTACCAACAATAAATACACCTCGAAGCATTTGAGTAAAATAAGCTCCTGTATTCAAATTATCCTGTTCCATTTGTTCAGGAGTCACTTCATTGGGATTGATATTCCATTTTTCAAACTGGCTTGTACAAGAAGATACACAAAGGCTTCCTGCCAATAAAAGATACAACCAGTTTCTTTTTGTATTTTTCAATGTATGTTTCATTTTTGTAAGCATTAGAAGTTAAGTCTAACAGAAAAACCAAGATTACGCAAACTTGGAAGCATAAAGTAATCCATTCCAGTAAAATGTGTACCTGTACTTGCCGTTAGTTCTGGATCAAAAGGAGCCTTACAATAGAACATCATTAAATTATGTCCTGTAAAAGCAACATTCAATCCTTTAATCCAAGGTACCACTTTTGTTATAGGCACATCATATCCAAGTGAAAGTTCGGCTAAACGAACATTAGTCGCACTATAGACATACATAGAACCCGCTCCTGTACCAACTGTCTGATAATATTTCTGAGCAGCAGGAACCAAACTACCATTAATAATAACTCCACCCGCATCGCGAGCATCTGCTGAAGCTTTGGAAGTACCATAAGCATCCATCAAGGCTTGTGTCATAGAAACACAAACACCTCCTACACGAGCATTGATCAAAAAACCTAAAGACAGCCCCTTCCAGTTAAAAGAGTTACGCCATCCCATTGTATATTTCGCCTGAGAGTTTCCAGCATAGATCCACCCGTCCTTTCGCTCACCGGCATTCTTATCAATAGCAACTGTATTATTTACATAATCCACATCTATATATCCATGCTCATCGGTACGTAAAGCTGTTACATACAAATCACCAATAGATCCTCCTTCCGTCAAACGTGACATAACATTTCCAACTCCTCCAAGATCTAATATATCTTGTTCTACGGTTAGACCTGTAGAAAGTGTAGTAGGTTTCAATAGCTTCTTAATCTTATTACGGTTCAGTGTATAAGTAAATGTCGAATTCCACTGTACCGGACCTAATGGCTGGTTCAATGCCAAACTTAATTCAATACCTTTATTATCAACCTGTCCACCGTTTATATAAATAGATGTATAACCAGATGATGCAGAAAGTGAAGGATTAAACAACTGATTATAAGTAGATGTTTTGTAAAGCGAAACATTCAATGATAATTTATCGCCCCAGAAATTTGACTGTAAACCAACTTCCCAAGCTTTTGTTCTTTCTGGTTTGATATCTGTATTTGGATAAGTCGAAGCCGTAGTTGGTATACCAGACTGATAAGGATAAGTCTGAAATGCGATATAGCGCGTTGGGGCATTACCGACTTCACTGTAAGAACCCCGTACTTTCAAGAAAGTCAGAACATCATTTTTTATAGGAAGCAAATCTGTCAAGATTGCAGACAAACCAACAGAAGGATATGCAACATTCTTCGAATTTGTCCAGGCTAGTGCTGAGGCCCAATCTACACGTCCTGTTACATCCAGATACAGCTTACTTTGCCAGCCTAACTGAGCCGTAGCAAAAACGGACTGAGTCTGGTCATGATATCCATCCTGATCGAATTCAGCATTAGCCTGATTCAAATTCTTCAAAGTAAAACTGTTTGCCACAGAGTTAAGATCACCTCCAACACTATAATATTTATAATTAACATCTTGAATGCTGGCTCCCAATGTAGCAGTTAAAGAGAAGTCACCAAAATATTTATCAATATTCAGCATAAGGTCTCCATATACTTGTCGAGTTGTAGCATCCGCTTTGTAATAAGCTCCATATTGCTGAGCAAAAATAGCATCAGTAGATGCCGAATATTTTTTCTCACTGATAGCAGAAGTATAATCAAATTTAGTACGGCCACTAATCGTAATTCCTTTTGCAATATCATAAGTCAGACCACCACTTACCAAAAAGCGGTTTTTGCTATTCACAAATTTATCACGGTTGATAATCCAATAAGGATTTTGCATGGCAAGTCCCATATTTCCCCACGGCCAGTACTGAGTTTTAAAGCCACGGCTTTCATCATACATTTCAAATAATTGATAGGTTTCCAGACTATAACTTGGAGACATCAGATATACTGGTACAATTGGATTGAAATATTGTCCTTGAGATACCATATTCTGTTCACGGATGTTTACATAGTTGGCACTTAAATCGAGATGCATTTTATCGTTCAACATACTGGTAGTATTACGAACCGAAAAATTATAACGGTCGTATGTATTATTTTGTACGATACCTTCTGCATTGGTAGCCGCCAAAGAAACAAAAGTCTGGTTTTTTTCATTACCATTACTTAATGTTAATGAATTAGTTTCATTCCAACCTGTTTGAAAAAAATCTAACGGATCATAATCACTCGGTTGAGCCAATTTTTGTCCCCAACTTTGAAATGATCCTGTTGTAGCGCCATAAGTATTCTGAAAATCAGGCGTCACAAAAGGATTATAAAAGGAGGTGTTATTTGCATAACTGACATTCAGCTTATTGGCTGTACCTTTTTTAGTAGTAATCATGATTACACCATTTGCAGCATCGCTACCGTATAGTGCAGATGCAGCAGCACCACTTAGTACAGACATACTTTCGATATCTTCAGGATTAATCATTGATGCCCCGTCACCAGATTGTCCCATACCCGTAAACTGATCATCCGGCTGAGTTGTATCCAAGGTAGGCATAGGTACACCGTCAATAACATACAAAGCATTATTATTCCCCGAAATGGACTTAGCACCACGCATAACCACCTTTGCTCCTCCACCAATACCAGACGAACTGGTATTAATAGAAACACCAGCAATCTTTCCAGACAGACTATTTACAAAGTTAGCATCTTTTACACCAATAATTTCACGTGCTGATACTTCTTGCACATTATAAGAAAGAGCTTTCGCTTCCTTCTTAATACCAAGCGCTGTAACCACAACTTCATCTAAGACTTCATTATCTGAAGCCAGTGTAATGTTATAGAAATTCAGATCAGAAACTTTTATTGATTGTGATTTATATCCGACATATGAAACTTTTAATGTAGCCCCTGAAGCAACATCCAATGTAAAGTTTCCATCAAAATCGGTAATTGTTCCTGTTGCACTTCCAGCGACGGACACATTTACTCCAATAAGAGATTCACCTGTCTCATCAACTACTCGTCCCGTTATTTTCTTATTTTTGGTATTACTTTCCTTCTGTATAGGCACAACTACTATACACCCATTTTTTATCTGATATGTAAAGCCCGTATTTTTCAATATAATTGTTAGGGCCTCATCTAATGACTGATTACTGATATTCAGTGAAATTTGTTTATTGGCTAACTGAGATTCGTTGTAGGCTACAGACATCTTAGACTGTTTTTCAACTTCAGTTAACGCCTTTTTTAAAGTTATATGATTGTTTTTAATGGTAATTCGCTCGGCATTTTGAGCGAAAAGTGCTGTCCCCACAAACAATAAACAGCTAATTAATACGTACTTTTGAGTTTTTTTTAGATACAAATTCATATCTTTGTAACGTTTTTAGTGTTAAGTTCATAATATTATCTCATTCTTAAAGTTATAAGCTTATTGCTTGATTACTAAAGGCATTTCATACCCGAATTCGGTGGCCCCCGGATTCGGGTACTTTTTTTCATCGTATAAATAATTTTAAATTAATAGTCCATTTTTTTTCTTGATTTAACGTAACATATATCATCACATAATTGATAATCAAATCCTCCCATTACAATTTGTAAGACTTCAATGATTTGTTTAAAATCGGCATTTTTCTTAAAACTGAAATTGTACTTATCATCATTAAATATTTCCGGATTACAACGGAATGTTATACCGTAACGTCGTTCCAGCTCACGGAATATTTCATTGGCAGTACAACCTCGAAATACAATCTCACCACGCTGCCAGGCTGTTACATCGTTGATATTGGCGGACAATAATACACTCTGAGAGGTTTTTCTATTATATATCACTTGCTCACCGGGAGAAAGAATATAGTTTATCGTATCCGAGCCTGTGTCAACTTTGACCTTTCCCTTCAATAGAGTCGCTATTATCTCACCTTCTTCAGGATACGCCCTAACATCAAACTCTGTTCCTAATGCTGTTACTGATAAATTAGCTGAGCGAACAATAAAAGGTTTATTTGGATTCTTAGCTACTTGAAAATTTCCTTCACCAAGTAAATACACAACGCGTGTATCTCCTTTAAAATTCTCAGGATATAAAATATAAGAACCGGAATTAAGATGTGCTGTACTTCCATCTGGTAAAACAATACTTCCTGTTTCTCCTTTTTTTATATATTGTTCCACCATCAAAACACTTTTGCTTTCGACTGTGTTTTTGGTTAACCAAAAGGTTGTTATTACAGAAACACACAATATAGCTACAGCAGCGGCATATCTCCATAAAGGGAAATGAATACTCCTGGACTTTTCAGGCTGTGCTACATTTAAACGCTGCAATACATGACTGAAAGATAATTCTGTCTGAGAATCGGCTTTTGCCTCAGTTGTATCCCAAATTTCTTTTAAGGCTTGCTCCTTCAAATCCGAATTATCTTTTCCGATGAGCCAATGCTGTATTTGTTTCGTTAAAGAATCCGAGTATTGAAAACGAACAAAATTCTGTAATATTTTTCTTATGTAGTTTTCCATAAACTGTCTTATTGGCTTTTAATAAAAGACAGTTTGCTCCTACAGACTACTTAATGAAAATATCAAAAAAATTAAAATATTTTTCTTCAGCTCCCGCAAAGCCAAATATAAATGATGTTCTACCGTTCGAACAGAAAGATTTAATTCATCTGCAATTTCCTGATTAGAAAGACCTTGCTTACGACTTAACATAAAAATCTTCCTACGTTGAGGAGGCATTTGTTCAAGAGCCATTTTTAATAAGATATTGATTTCTTTTGCATACAACTTATCAGCAGTTTCATCAAAATCCGACAAAGATACTTGCATATTTTCTGTAACACTCTCAATATAATGAGCCTCAACAGATTTATGTTCCAGAAAATTATAAATATGATTTCTCAGCATAGAAAACAGATAACTATCCCATTTTTCACGTTCAACCCACAAATCCGGATGTGCCCATAATTTTACGAATATATCTTGGGCTATATCTTCTGCATCCTCCTCTGATTTCAGCAACTTCCATGCAAAAGCCTTCACTTTAGGAAAATTCTCCAAGAAGAACTTTCTGAATTTATCTGTTTTTTCATCACCCGTAATCATTCTCTCAATTTTAAATTCCGAAACAAATAGAACAATTTAAGGAGTCTATATCTGACAAATTTACAACATTTTTAACAAATAAGAAATCTTTAATTCTTTTCAAAAAAGGCAAATTAAACTATTATAACTTTTCAATAGTGCGCCATACTAATTAAAGACAAGATTCTTCATTAAATTATATCATACTAAAAAATGATCAGCGCCAAAATAAAGAGAGGGATACTTAAAAAGCATCCCTCTCACAAAAATTATAATCTATTACAATTATTCAGCACGCAAAGTGAAACGTTTGAAATCTGTAATAACCAATTCAGCATCAGCAGCTTTCAATACTTCAGCTACAGTCTTCTTCGGTTCCATAATGCTTTCCTGGTTCAACAGACAAACTTCTTTCAAGAATTTGCCCAGACGACCCTTAGCAATATTTTCAATCATAGCCTGAGGCAAGTTAGCAGCCTTTTCAGCAGCTACAGTTTCTTTAATTTCTTTAGCCTTAGCAACGTCTTCAGCTGTAATCCATCCCTTAGCCATATTGCTTTCCATGTGCTCTTCGCTATCTACATGAGCAGGATTGATACCAGCTTTCTTCAAAGCAGCTTCTACGGCTTTCTGTACCTGTTCTGCCTTAGTCTTTTCGATAGCAACATTGATTTCTTCCTGTTTTACAGCTTCAGGAACACCTGCTTCGTCGATTGCAATCGGGTTCATTGCTGCAATCTGCATACAGATTTCGTGAGCAATCTTTTCGTCACAAACTTTATTGAAAGCAACGATTGTACAAAGCTGATTCTTGTTCATGTGGTTGTAAACAGCAGTGCAAGCACCAGAAACAAAGAAGTAGCCATCCAATTCAGTCTTTTCACCAGTGATACCGCTACGTTCAACGATAGCATCAGCAATTGTACCGCTACCCATCGGAAGAGCTTTTACTTCATCCAAAGTCTGACATTTGTTAGCAATAGCAGCATCCAAGATAGCCTGAGTCAAAGCAACGAAATCTGCATTTTTAGCAACGAAGTCTGTTTCACACTTCAAAGCGATCATAGCAGCATAGTCACCAGTTGATTTTGCCAAAACACAACCTTCTGAAGTTTCACGATCAGAACGTTTTGCAGCAACAGCTTGTCCCTTCTTACGGATAATTTCTACTGCCTTGTCGAAATCGCCTTCAGATTCAGTCAAAGCGTTTTTACAATCCATCATACCAGCTCCGGTCATTTTACGGAGTTTGGTAATATCAGCCATACCAATCTTTACAGCCATAGTAATTTCTTTTTATTGAGTTAATAAATAAATCTATATTAAAGCAAATGAGAGCTGAGAACAGAGAGTTGAGAATTGCCTTTATATAGTAACTCTCAACTTTCAACTCTCAACTCTCACTCTAAAGTATTTTAAGCTTCTTCGTCTTTACCCATGAAAGCGGCAGCCTTTGCAGCATTGATAGCTTCTTCTTCTGCCTTATCCATACGAGCCTTAGTAGCTTTCTTCTTAGCAGCTTTCGGAGCATTTTCTCCAGCAGCTTCCATGTCTACTTTTTCAGCTTTTCTTTCTTCCAAACCTTCTGCCATTGCAGCGCAGCAAGCATCCAAGATAACTTCTACAGACTTAGTAGCGTCATCATTAGCAGGAATTACGAAATCTACGTTTGTAGGATCTGAGTTTGTATCAACGATAGCAAATACAGGAATACCCAAACGATTAGCTTCGCGAACTGCGATATTTTCTTTCAATACGTCTACAACGAACAAAGCAGACGGCAGACGAGTCAAATCAGCGATAGAACCCAAGTTCTTTTCCAATTTAGCACGCTGACGAGAAATCTGAAGAATTTCTCTCTTTGACAAGTTTGAATAAGTACCATCGTTAGTCAACTTATCGATAGTAGCCATTTTCTTCACAGCCTTACGGATAGTCGGGAAGTTAGTCAACATACCACCCGGCCAACGCTCGATTACATAAGGCATGTTTACAGAAGCAGCTTTCTCAGCTACAACCTGTTTTGCTTGTTTTTTAGTAGCAACGAACAGGACTTTCTTTCCTGATTTTGCAATCTGCTTCAAAGCTTCAGCAGCTTCATCAACTTTAGCAACGGTTTTGTTCAGGTCGATGATATGGATTCCGTTGCGTTCCATGAAAATATAAGGAGCCATAGCAGGGTTCCACTTTCTCTTAAGGTGTCCGAAGTGGCAACCAGCCTCCAATAAAGTATCAAAATTTACTCTTGACATTGTTTTTAATCTTTTAATCGTTTACTTTCTTTTTTGTTTAATTGAACCAACTGCCGGGTAGTTTCTCCGCAAACGCTTGTAGGGAAAATCCCGACGGTTTAGATACTAAACGCTTTCTTAGTTGAGAGTTGAAAAGTGAAAGTTGAAAAAAAATAAGCAACTTGTCCGTTCCAACATTCCACCAACTCTTAACGTTTACTGAACTGGAATCTACGACGTGCTTTCGGACGACCCGGTTTTTTACGTTCAACAGAACGAGGATCACGAGTCATGAAGCCTTCTGCACGAAGAGTCTTCTTATCTTCAGGGTTGATTTTAACCAGTGCACGAGCGATAGCCAGACGCAAAGCCTGTGACTGACCAGTAAATCCCCCACCGCACAAGTTAACTTTAATATCATATTTTTCAGCTACTTCCAGCTTATTCAAAGGCTGTTTTACTACATACTGCAGAATAGTTGATGGAAAGTACTGTGCAAGGTCTCTCTTGTTAATAGTAATCTTTCCTGTACCTTCGCTTACGAAAACGCGAGCAACTGCGCTTTTACGTCTGCCTAATGCATTTACTACTTCCATTCTTTATTATTTAAGTGTGTTAATATCAATTACTTTCGGAGTCTGAGCTTCATGTTTGTGTTCAGCACCTTCATATACATAAAGGTTGCCCAGCAACTTAGCTCCCAGACGATTTTTCGGAAGCATACCTTTTACTACTCTCTTCATCAATTTTTCAGCGCCATTCGGTTTTGCCATCAAGCGAGCCGGAGTGATTTCGCGCTGACCGCCCGGATAACCGGTGTAGCTCAAGTAGATTTTATCATTCCACTTGTTTCCTGTAAATTTCACTTTGTCTGCATTGATGATAATAACGTTATCACCGCAGTCTACATGAGGGGTAAAGTTTGGTTTATACTTACCTCTCAACAACTTTGCAACTTTAGCACCGAGGCGACCTACCACCTGATCGGTAGCATCAACTACGACCCATTCTTTAGCCGCAGTTTCTTTGTTTGCAGAAATGGTCTTGTAACTTAAAGTATCCACTCTTAAATCTTTTTTAAAATGTTAACTACTAAAAAACAAATCCGTCACACTTTATTCCTCCCGGACAAAGAGGATTAAAGCATTCAGAATTAAACTTTTATCACTATTTGATAATAATCGGCTTGCAAAATTACTGCTTTTATCCGAACTGACAAAGATTTTAAGTATTTTTTTCTACAGCCAAGCCTCTGACTCAGGGCTAATTAGCGAACAATATTTTCCGGATAAGTAGAAGGCATTACTACACGCTTCCAAATTTCGTGACACCAAGAATCAATCTTATTACCATCACGGTCAACCGTCAGATAATATTTTACAAACATCAGATTACCATTTTCCTTCAATTCAAAATGCATTTCATTTTTATCCCCGTTCAGCTGCGGTAAATGCAAATTCTTTTCCACATATTCGGTATATACATTCTCAGCATTCTGCTTATAAGTTCCATATCCAATAATAATAGCTCCATTCTGCATCATTACCAGATTAGTAAAGCGGCCATCATCTGAAAGAATCTTAAGAGAATTACTCGTTTTCAACTCACCTACAACATTAGGAGAACTGGAACGATAGAAACACATTTGCCATACCCCATTCAATGTAGTTGGAATTTTTTCCTGAATATCCTGAGCCAACATATTCGTCGCACCTAAAAAGAGGCACACTAACCAAAGAAACAAAGAACGTGTTTTCATAACAAATAAATTTAAAAGGTTAAACGAGAAATAAGTTGATATACAAATATATAAAATATATCTTATAAAAAGTTTCCATACTCATTTTTTATTTTACCTTTTTTAAAGATATTCAAGACGAAACAGAAAGAACCTATGCACCCTCCTTATTATATATTATAAAATAAAAAAGCGAATCCCCAGTTGGAGATTCGCCTCAATATAGACAACAGGTATCGATTTAGAATTCAGCATTACGCGGCGTACGCGGGAAAGGAATAACATCACGAATGTTTGCCATACCCGTAACGAACAGCAACAAACGTTCGAATCCCAGGCCAAAGCCAGAATGAGGACATGAACCGTACTTACGTGTATCAAGATACCACCACATATCCTTCATAGGAATATTCAATTCCTTGATACGAGCAAGCAATTTATCATAATCTGCTTCACGCTCAGAGCCACCGATAATTTCACCAATCTTCGGGAAGAGTACATCCATTGCACGAACAGTCTTACCATCTTCATTCTGTTTCATATAGAACGCCTTAATTTCCTTCGGATAATCGGTCAAGATTACAGGACGTTTAAAGTGTTCTTCCACCAGATAACGTTCATGTTCAGAAGCCAAGTCTACCCCCCAATAAACAGGGAATTCAAACTTATGCCCTTTAGCAACGGCATCTTCCAGAATTTTAATTCCTTCAGTATAAGGCAAACGTACAAATTCCTCTTTTAAAACTCCCTGCAAACGTTCAATCAAGCCTTTATCGAACATATCGTTCAGGAATTTCACATCATCGTAGCAGTTATCAAGCGCCCACTGAACACAATACTTAATGAACTCTTCTGCCAAGTCCATATTATCATTGATATCATTGAAAGCGACTTCTGGTTCAATCATCCAGAACTCAGCTAAGTGACGTGGAGTATTTGAATTTTCAGCACGGAATGTCGGACCAAATGTATAAATAGCACCTAAAGCCGTAGCTGCCAGCTCACCTTCCAACTGCCCCGACACGGTCAAACTGGTCTGTTTGCCGAAGAAATCGTTATCATAGATAATCGACCCATTCTCATCCTTCTTCAAATCATACAGATTCATGGTAGTAACCTGAAACATTTGACCGGCACCTTCGCAATCGGAAGCTGTAATAAGCGGTGTATGAAAATAGAAGAACCCACGTTCATGGAAGAACTTGTGAATAGCGATAGCCATATTATGACGAATACGGAACACAGCTCCAAATGTATTCGTACGCGGACGCAAGTGAGCGATTTCACGTAAGAATTCCATAGAATGTCCCTTTTTCTGCAAAGGATATGTATTATCGCAAGTACCCAAAACCTCAATTTCACGAGCCTGGATTTCCGCTGCCTGTCCTGATCCTACTGATTCAACCAGTTCGCCATTCACACTGATACATGCTCCGGTAGTAATCAACTTCAGCATTTCTTCGTCAAAGTTTGCCAAATCAACAACTACCTGCACATTATTTATAGTAGAACCATCATTCAAGGCAATGAAGTTTACCTGTTTGCTACCACGGCGAGTACGTACCCACCCTTTCACATTGACCATTGTTCCGAAATCACGGCACTTCAAAAGGTCAACAATTTTTGTTCTACGAATTGTTTCCATGTTATTATTTCATTAACTAATTATTCAAAAGATCCCATACGGAGCATGTTTACTTCCTGTTCAGTCAGATAACGCCAGTCACCACGACGCAAACCTTTCTTAGTAAGTCCAGCGAAATATACACGATCCAGCTTGATTACACGATAACCCAACGATTCAAAAATACGACGGACAATACGATTCTTTCCTGAATGGATTTCAATGCCTACCTGCGACTTATCTGTATCTGAAGCATAGCTAACAGCATCTGCGTGAATTTCTCCATCATCCAACGTAATACCTGCAACTATCTGATCCAAATCTGCCTTAGTTACGTTTTTATCACAATAAACATGATAGATTTTCTTCTTCAGATACTTCGGATGAGTAAGTTTTGAAGCCAAATCACCATCGTTTGTCAAAAGCAATACACCTGTAGTATTACGGTCCAAACGTCCTACCGGATAAATACGCTCTTTACAAGCACCTTTTACAAAATCCATAACAGTCTTACGTTCCTGAGGATCATCAGAAGTCGTAACACAATCTTTGGGCTTATTCAGCAATACATATACCTTACGTTCAATATTAACAGGCTGGTCATGGAACTTAATTTCGTCAGAACGTTTAACTTTAGTACCCAATTCAGTAACCACTACCCCATTTACCGAAACAACTCCGGCAGTAATAAACTCATCAGCCTCACGACGTGAACAGATTCCTGCATTTGCCAAGAACTTGTTCAAACGAATCGGCTCATCCGGATCTGTCAATATATCCTTATATTCGATTTGTTTCTTCATGCTATACTTAGCATTCGGATTATAATCGGCCGTACGAGGACGATAGCCACCACCTTGCTGACGATTGTAGCCACCCTGCTGACCGCCATTATTGAAACGAGGACGTTGCGGACGATAGCCACCTTCACCTTGCTGACCACCGTTAAAACGCGGACGATACGGACGCTGTTCTCCGCCTTCTCCATTATTATTGTTATAACGAGAATTATACGGACGATGAGGACGAGCATTATTATTAAAGTTTGGATTATACGAAGAACGTTCACCATTATTGTTATCGTACGACGGACGGTTGCCATAAGAACGTTGCTGACGATAACCACCTTCGCCCTGCTGACCGCCGTTATTAAAACGCGGACGATACGGGCGCTGTTCTCCGCCTTCTCCATTGTTATTATTATAACGAGAGTTGTAAGAACGCTGAGGACGTTCGCCTCCTTCATTATTCGGAGTAAAACGCGGACGACGTCCATAACTGTTACCTCCCTCATTACGGTTGTATCTGTTATAACCTTCTCTGTTGTAAGACTTGTAACCATCGCGGCCAGACTGAGTGTTTTCACTCTCCTGTCTGTTTTCTCTTTCTGCCATAATTGTTGTTTTCTATTTATAGATTAATAATTACACCCTTCTCGGGCTAAACTTTTTTTATAGATTTTACATTCCAGTATAATTGTGCGGAGTTATCGCGCGCAATTCCTTCTTAATATCTTCACTGACATTCAGTGTTTCAATAAAGTCTTTAATAGATGCCTCATTGATAGCTTGATTAGTACGAGTCAATGCTTTCAATGCTTCATATGGATGCGGATATGCCTCACGGCGAAGAATAGTCTGAATTGCCTCAGCCACTACACTCCAACAATTATCCAGATCCTCATAAATCTTATGTTCATTCAACAGCAATTTACCAAGTCCTTTCAATGAACTTTGGATTGCAATGATTGTATGTCCGAACGGAACACCGATATTACGCAAAACCGTAGAGTCGGTCAGGTCACGCTGCAAACGCGATACAGGAAGTTTCGATGATAAATGTTCCAATACAGCATTTGCCATACCCAGATTACCTTCCGCATTTTCAAAGTCGATAGGATTCACCTTATGAGGCATTGCACTCGAACCAACTTCACCAGCTTTGATTTTCTGCTTGAAGTATTCCATAGAGATATACTGCCAGAAATCACGGTTCATATCAATCATAATCGTATTGATACGCTTCATAGCGTCGAATATTGCTCCAAGATTATCATAATTGGAAATCTGAGTAGTATATTCTTCACGTTCCAGTCCAAGCTTCTCGGCAACAAACTTATTACCAAAAGCCTTCCAGTCAAACTCCGGATATGCTACATGATGAGCATTATAATTGCCTGTAGCGCCACCGAATTTTGCAGTAATAGGACATGCTTTCAGAACAGCCAACTGGCGATTCAGACGATATGCAAAGACCATAATTTCCTTTCCCAGACGAGTCGGAGAAGCTGGCTGACCATGTGTTTTTGCCAGCATCGGAATATCTTTCCATTCTTCTGCATACGTTGTCAACTGATCTATCAGTTTCTGAATCTGCGGATAATATACATCATTCAACGCATCCTTGATAGACAAAGGCACAGAAGTATTATTGATATCCTGTGAAGTCAGACCAAAATGAATAAATTCTTTATAATGTTCCAGTCCTCCCAATTTATCAAACTGTTCCTTGATGAAATACTCAACAGCCTTTACATCATGGTTTGTAACACTTTCAATTTCCTTGATGCGCTGAGCGTCTGTTTCCGAGAAGTTACGGTAAATATCACGCAGTGATTCAAAACGCGCCGAATCGAAACTTTTCAGCTGCGGCAACGGCAATTCACACAAAGTGATAAAATATTCAATTTCAACCCGCACACGATATTTCATCAGTGCAAACTCTGAAAAATAAGCAGCCAGAGCACCGGCTTTGCTTCTGTATCGACCGTCAATAGGTGATATAGCTGTGAGTAAATCAAGCTCCATCATGTTTTACAAATACTTTTTGAGTCTATATAATGATCATTATTGAGAGTGCAAAGGTAATGTTTTTTCCCGAGTTGAGGGGAGTAACACAGAAAACTTTAGTATTTATTTTACAATTATTTCCTATTGAAAGCCAGCAATAATGCAAAAGTTACCGAACAATGTTATATCTTGCTAATAACCGGAACAATGAAACGCAAAATAATGTAACTTTGCACCCGCAAATAAAAAAAGGAATAAACATATGGAATTACCTAAAGACCCGATGATGCTGTTTAGCTTCATCAACATGAAATTGCGTGATTTCTATCCTTCACTGGATGCACTTTGCCAAGACATGCAGGTCAACAAAGAAGAAATCGTAAACAAACTGAAAGCGGTAGGATTTGAATATAATCCTGAACAAAACAAATTCTGGTGATTATTCATAAAGAATATCACCAGAATTTGTTTTATTAGCCTCAGCATATATAGCCAAACTGCCGAAGCAATCAAAACAGATACTCCGATCACACACCTTCTACACGCTACACGAAGATATATAATCTCTCTATAATCTATTACAATATTACCTCATACAGATCGATAAACGACCAAGAAGGCATTCATCTGGAAAAGAAAAGAACTATTCCCGACTATCAAAGGATCAACGATGTAACCAAAGTTCCGGATTCAGTTTTTCCGTTTCCCTACGAAGCTGAAAGTGAAGTACTGTATTACCATCCTTATCTGTATTGACCTGACCAATGATATCGCGTGCTTTCAGCACACTGCCTTTTTTTACCAACACCGACGACAAGTTACAATACACTGAAATATAGCTACCATGACGGACAAGAACATTCGACAATCCATTATATTGGAATATAGCCGAAACTTCTCCATCGAATATGGCACGAGCCTGCGCACCATCTTTACCCTTTATATCGATACCCTTATTATCCAAACGTACATTCCGTAAACCTTTCACCTGATACTGTCCAAAGTGTCCCACTATCACATAAGGTCCAGTAATCGGAATTGGAAGTCGTCCTTTATTTTGCGAAAAGACACTGGACAAGCGACGGTCTTCTGAATCGACCTTATACTCTTCCACCTTCGAAGGTGCAGTTTTTGTCGTAGTACTCTTTTTGCTTTCTCCGGCAGCGACCGTCTTTTCTTTAGCCAATTCAGCTTTTCTCTTAGCCTCTGCCTTACGACGAGCTTCCTCTTCTGCACGCTTCCGTGCTTTTTCTATTTCTATTTCAATCAGACGATCAATCTGCGCATTCAACCGATCGGCAGAACGACGTTTCTTCGAAATTTCAGACTGAATACTTCGTTGTTTCTTTTGCAAAGATGTAAGCAATGTCTTACGGTCCTTTTCCTGTTCTTCGAGCTTCATTCTTTCAGCTTCTCCCTGCTTCAACAATTCTTCCTTTGCTTTTCTGCTGGCCAGTAATGTCTGCTGCTTCTCGGTAACCTGTTTTTGCTTGCGTTCTACTTGGATTCCCTGCAAGCGCTGATAATCGGCATACTCACGAACATACCGTAACCGCCGGTACATCTGACTCAGGTTATCTGCCGAAAAAATAAACATCAGTTTTTCCTGTATGGACTTATTGCGATACATATACTTCACCGACTGTTCATACTTTTTCTTTTTATCAGTCAGCTCCCGCTGTAAAGACCGTAACTCTACCTGCAAACGGTCAACTTCCGTCTGTATAACCTTTACATCGTTTTCAATTGTTTCAATATACTTTTTGCGTTCATTAATCTGTCCCGAAAGTAAAGCCAAGTTATCCAACTGACTTTTTACATCCTTTTTGGTCGATTGCAGCAACGTTTCGGATGCAGAAATCTGTTTTTGCAACTCAGCATGCTGCTTCTCCAATTCCCGAATCTTACGAGTACTCTGTGCAAATCCTTGCACACAGAACAGACAGATCAATAATACACCAAGTAATTGTTTCATTGTTTCAACAAAGTCTTTAGCAATTCTTGTAATTCAATTTGCTGATAACGAGACGACAATTGTGTCCGTCCCTCCCAATCACCACCAACCGACAGGCGAGAAAATTTCATGTCGAGCGTAAGAGCCTTACCCGTCCCTTCTACAGAAAGCAACATATGACTTGGAAACAAACGATTGTCCAATGTCGTAAAATCATCATATTTCCAGTTAAGTGCGTAAGGAGTATTTAAAACTCCAATATGACTTTCCTCCAACAGGCCACGATCGGCAGATGTACGGAAACGATAAGACAATCCCTTAGCAGGTTTTGCCTCCAGCAAAGCATATTCACCTTCCAATGAAATATGGAAAGACTTAGCATCAGTAACATCCAGTTGCGCTTTTCCCGGAAGGAATAGTTCATTCAAAAATAAAGACTGTAGGATATTAAAGCTCAACTCTGTATTTGCCAAACGGCTAAGCTCCTCGAATGATACCTTAACATATCGTTTATTTAAACGGTCGACAGCCAGCAATCCGTCGGGAGTAATCTCCAGACGAGCCACTTCAATTCCCAGCAACGGGGCCACATACAACTGTATAGACTCACCTCTTTTCAAACGAAGTGTAGCACTTATTTTTGCATCCTTCTGTCCTTCCATGTTCAGATTCAGTGCAACTTTTCCGCTCACAGCCTTCCATGAAGGCGAGAGTTCTATAACTTTCTCCATATATGCCTCCCCTGTCAGTCCTCCAACCATAGGAGTCTTTTCAATCTTCCGGGTAGACGAACACGAAGCCACCAAAACAAGAGCTATCAGCACATACAGATATCGTATTAACAATCTTATCATTCGGCTATATATTTCTTTTGAGCAATCTTTTGTTTTAAACGTTTCTTTTCTTTTTCTGTAGGCGGAGTAGAGCCATCTTCGGGAGTTTCATTCATCGCATCAGCTTTCTTCCAGTATTCCAAAGCCTTATCCTTCTCACCCAACATATAATAGATATCACCAGCATGTTCCACAATCGTACGACTTTCATCTCCTTTATTACGCAAAGCCTGTTCAATATAGATACGTGCCTCGGTATATCTTCCTTTTTCGAACAAAATCCATGCATAGGTATCAAGATAAGTTTCATTATCCGGCTCAGCCTTCACGGTACGATAACTCATTTCTTCGGCCTTATCCAAATCCTTCCGCTCAACGGAAAGGAAATAAGCATAATTGTTCAACGTACCGATATTATCCGGATTGTATACTAACGAAGAATCATAAGCAGCATATGCCTCAGCATGCATTTCCTTTGAATGATATAAATCACCCAGTATAGCATAAAAGTCAGAAACAATATTTTTATCACTCTTTTCATTTATCTGCTTTATACCTTTAGTGAATACATCCAAAGCCTCATCGGTTTCTCCTTTCTGATGATAGGCTATTCCCAGATAATAATAGAACTCAAGCGACTCCGGATTATATTCCAGTGCAGGTTTGGCTATTTGAATTACATCATCCAAATCATTGTCACGTATGGCATAACTCAGCAGTTGAAGACGTGCCGGCTTGTTTTCCGGATCAAGTGCCAATATCTGATGCAATACAGGCACAGCTTCTTTTTCCATTTTTTTCGTCAGCAGATACTGTGCACACAGCATCGCCAGGTCAGCATTCTGCTGCGGACGCTTCAAGATATTCTGAAACAAAGAAACAATCTGCGTGCTATCCTTGGAGCCTTGTTCCGACTGAAGGATAAGCTGACGCATAATTTCCATCTTGGTATCCGACTGCACATCATCATTCAGCAAAATCGTATCAAGTTGTGCCTGATATAAACTATCCTGCCCCGTTTTCTGATAATAAGAAGCCATCGAGATCAACGCCGGAGCATATCCGGGCTCTTCTTTCAAGATACGCTGATAAACGCCAAGCGCTTCCTGAGGCTTGTCGTTATTCAGATAGACATCTCCCAAGATTGTCTGGTAACGCATGTCGTAAGGATATTCTTTCGACAAGCTTTCTATTTCTGTAAAAGCCTTCTCCTGATCACCCAGCAATAAAAACATACGGAATTTTTCCATACTAATCTGTTCCGACTTTCCATCCAGTTCTTCCAAGCGATTCAACGTATTAATAACCTGCTGATAGCTTTTGGCCTGATTATATAAATCAATCAACGACATCAGCGGCTCCAGACGCGACGGAAACTGGTCCGCCATGTTTTCATAAACCGCAATAGCCTTCGGAATATCCCGTTTCCGTTCGTAATAAGAAGCCAGTGTCTGCTTATACCAGAAATTAGATTCATCAGAAGAAACAGCCTGTTTCAAAGCCTGTTCTCCTTTGGTTTCCTGCCCCAGATACATGTAAAACTGCGAAAGCTCGTATAGAGCAGCTCCCGAAGTCGGATAAATATCCAGACAATGTTGATACAGCTCGTACGCTGCATCGAAATCACCTTTCTGTTTCATACGAACAGCTTCCAGAAAATAATAGTCGTACTTCCGCCGCTGTTCAGGAGTAAGCGGATCCTTTTGTGCGACAGCCTGCTGCTGCTTTTGTCTCATCTGCTTGCCAGAAGTTCCGCAAGCAGCCACAATCACCATCATGCAAGCCGATATGATATAAATTAATTTTCGCATACCGATGAAATTTTTAGATAAAGGAATACGGACACGCTTCGTTATTTTACTCCTGTATGTCCGAAGCCACCAGCTCCACGCTCAGTATCTTCCAACACTTCCACCTCCTGCCATTCGGCCTGTTCATAACGAGCAATTACCATCTGTGCAATGCGTTCACCATCTTCTATCACAAAATCCTCTGTAGAAAGGTTAACCACAATAACACCAATTTCACCACGATAATCAGCATCAATCGTACCCGGTGTATTCAAAAGCGTAATTCCTTTTTTCAGAGCCAGTCCGCTTCGGGGACGTATCTGCGCTTCAAATCCTTCGGGCAAAGCTATATATAATCCGGTAGGCACAAGACAACGCTGCAAAGGTTTCAATACTATAGGCTCATTCAGGTTCGCGCGCAAATCCATCCCTGCCGAGCTACTTGTAGCATACTGGGGTAATGCATGTTTCGACTTATTGATAATCTGTACTTTCATTTTACGGTCATTTTAATTGTGCGAAGTTAAACATTTCGGGGGACTTACTATTTATGTTTACCATTTTTTATAAAAACAAATCTTTTATCAGACAAAATCGTCCCTTTTTCTCACCCGGCTATCCGTTTTTCCAGCGATTTTACCTAAGTTTGCAAAAAACTGTAACCAACCATGAACTGGAACCAACTCATATCGAACAAGCGTTTCGGACTGGAAGCTTTGCATGAAACCAGAAAGGAAGACAGAACTGAATTTCAACGTGATTACGACCGGTTGATTTTCTCTGCCCCTTTCCGCCGTCTGCAGAACAAAACTCAGGTATTTCCGTTGCCCGGAAGTATTTTCGTACACAACCGTCTGACTCATAGTCTGGAAGTTTCCTGTGTAGGACGTTCACTGGGAAACGATGTTGCCATGCGCCTCTTACAAAAACATCCGGAATTATCAGATTCACACTTGTCGGAAATCGGCGCCATTGTTTCCGCCGCCTGCCTGGCACACGACCTTGGCAACCCTCCTTTCGGGCATTCGGGAGAGAAAGCCATTGGCACCTATTTCTCCGAAGGGAAAGGACTCGCACTGAAACCTTTTTTATCGGAAGCTGAATGGGAGGACTTGACTCACTTCGAAGGAAACGCAAATGCCTTCCGTCTGCTGACGCATCAATTTCAAGGAAGACGGCCGGGAGGATTTGTCATGACGTATTCTACTCTTGCCTCTATTGTCAAATACCCGTATTCATCACGACTGGCAGGGAAAAAGCAGAAATTCGGTTTCTTTCTGAGCGAAGAAACAGACTACAAGCGAATCGCAGACGAGCTCGGCATTATCAAGCTGAGTAAAGACGGCGAACCGGTACGCTATGCACGCCATCCGCTGGTATATCTGGTAGAAGCAGCCGACGACATCTGCTATCAGATGATGGACATAGAAGATGCTCACAAACTGAAGATTCTGACGACTCAAGAAACAAAAGAACTATATTCACAGTTTTTTACGGAAGCCCGAAAAAAACGTATCAATGAAATCTGTCAGTTGGTTACAGACACCAACGAACGGATAGCCTATCTGCGCACATCTGCCATAGGCGTACTGATACAAGCATGCACACAAGTCTTTGTCGAAAACGAAGAACAGATTCTTTCCGGCACTTTCGAGGGGCCTCTTATCAAACACATGGATGAACCGATACGAAAAGCATATGCAAATTGCTCAAAGACAGCCTTCGCAAAAATTTATTGTTCAAAAGACGTTCTTGACATCGAGCTTGCCGGTTATCAAGTCATTACGACCTTAATCGACCTGATGATAGAAGCAGTCAGATACCCCGACAAGGCTTATTCCAAGTTACTCATCAACCGCGTATCGAAACAATACGAAGTACAGGCACCTACCTTATACGGGAAAATACAAGCCGTACTCGATTACATTTCAGGCATGACCGACGTATATGCACTCGATTTATACCGCAAGATAAACGGAAACAGCCTGCCTGCCGTTTAAAACAACAATAAAGCCGATTCCATATATCTGTTCCAAATGGAACGTCATATATGGAACCGGCTCCTAATTTATTTGATCAAAATCAGATTGAACTTTTTGAAACCACCGGATTAGCACCAGAAGTGATTTGAAGCGCCTCCGGATGTTCCTTGATATACGATTCGATGTGACGAATACGTTTCTCTTCCAGAATTTCATCCACGGCAATCAGGATACCGGTTTCCTCCACATCACCAAAGCCGTCGTTGATAGCTGTACCAAACATACGCATGGTAGGCGACAAACTCATGTAAGCATTTACCAAAGGAGGTATATTATAACCCAGTTTACGCACTTCCGAATTCAATACCTTATAATCATCCTTGAACGTATCGTAACAGAATAATTTTTCCAAGACAGCCGGGTCTGTTTCAATTTCCAGCGGAACCATCGGAGTAATCAAACCGTCCTTGTCGGAGAAATGCTTCTTCAGGAAGAAGAGAATCATATCACGTCCAAAACGATTGTAACTGGGATACATCGTCATCTTGCCAAAAAAATATTTAACATTCGACTTAACCACCGTCAAGGCACCCAGACCATCCCATAGATTATCGAGCGCAAACAGTCCCTTCGAACCCGCACGGGTTGACTGATATTCCAGTGTAACAAACGAACGTCCCAATTCAATAGTCGTAGGAAGATATTCCTTCAGGAATTTTTCTGAAAAATTGAACATATGAGCAGTAGCCAGCACAGGTTTTCCCTGCTTATCAAACTCTACCTCATCTCCCAATATATAACGATAACCTCCAAGAATTTCTTCCGCATCCGGATTCCAGACCACCAGTTGCTGGTAAGGATTTTCCATTAAGTCATATTCATCCAGGTCTAATGCTTTCCCGGTTCCACCTCCGGCAGCACGGAAAGCTATCTCACGCAAACGGCCAATCTCCTTCAGCACATTAGGAGCATTCTTCCAGTTTACGATATAGATTTCGTTATGGCTTTTATTAGTCGACCTCAAACGCCTTTCAGCGGTCAGTTCCGACTTAAGTAACTCTCTGTCAATAGGTGCAATAATATCTTCCATATATGTAATTAAAATCTTCCTAAATTACAGTTTATAGACCAAATCTCTGACATATTCTGCCCACTCGGCCGGAGATTTGGATTTATCGAATGCATGCCAGGGTATAGGCTTCCCGATGGTTACCCGAAACGTTTTATGACGGTTCTTGAACATTTCGTCTGCCAGATACAACATGGCTATATTAAATTTTATTCCAAAGAACTTACAAGCGTTGGCAAGATTATAGAAAAAATTGGAGTTCCGCCCTTCAAAATGTATAGGCACTACATAGCGCTGGGTTTCAATACTCTTGGTAATAAATGTTTTCTTCCACGCTAAATCTTTGATAACACCATGCTGACGGCGGGAACATATGCCGGCAGGAAACATTATGATGTGGCTGTCGGAGCGGAATCCCTCTTCTACCATTCTGGGAAAATCGCGCGACTGCGATCCGGTCTTGTTGATAGGAATGCAGAGTGGAGCCAATCCATGCAGGTTCATCAGCAAATCGTTGACCAGATACTTGATGCGTCCGTTGTAGTGCGTTCCCAACAAATACCCCAGTGCAACGCCGTCCTGACCGCCCAACGGATGGTTCGACACAAACGTGCACAGTCCGTCTTCTGGCAAATTCTCCAGCCCATGTACATCCAACTTTGCATCCAGAAAGCCCATACATGCAGCCAGAAAATCAACCCCGCTTTTATCTTTTACGCTTTTCAGGAAAGCATTAATCTCCTCCTGATGCACGATATGCTTCAGATAAGAAACAAAAAAGCGAGGAATTCGCCTGGCTTTTTTCCCAGCCTTCTCCTTCAAGATTTTATCAATGTCTATTAAAAAAATCGAATCGCTAGCCATTATTTCATTCACACATTTCTTTGCAAATGTAATCTATCTTTCGTAATGTTGCTCACTTATATCGAAAAAATGTAACATCAAAGCCAGAAAAAAAGGACACAATGAATTAAAATGTAACAGAATTGCACAATAAGGCAATTAAATGTGCAAATTTTCCTTTATCCCCCAGCGGATTTATAAAAAAGAAGCACTTACCACAAAACCAACGACTTAGAGTTTCACCTAAAATTTGTACAAATTCTTATTTTTTTTGTACAAATTTTCAAAAAACGTCAAGAGGTTTTTCAGAAAACTTCCCGAGGTTTTTTCGCATCGCCACGATATTTCACAATAATGCCTTTACCTGTTGATAACTTCCTCAAATATTTTCATAAAACTATACCCTTTAATTGTCGGGAAATATGTAATTTTACCAGCCCAATATATATAAGGTGTAAACCTATTAAAGTAACAGCATAATAATGAACGAAACAGAACAGATATATCACATACCAGTATTGCTGAACGAAAGCATCGAAGGCATGAATCTTCACCCTGCAGGCATCTATGCCGACATGACATTCGGAGGCGGAGGACACTCAAAGGAGATTCTGCGCCGCATGGATGCAGACAGTCACCTATACAGCTTCGACCAGGATGAAGACGCCGAAAAGAATATCGTCGATGACCCGCGCTTCACTTTCGTCCGAAGCAATTTCCGCTACCTTCATAACTTTCTCCGCTATTACGGTGTGGAAGAAGTAGATGCTATACTTGCCGATCTGGGAGTTTCATCGCATCATTTCGACGACTCGGAACGCGGCTTTTCATTCCGCTTCGACGGCAATCTGGATATGCGCATGAACAAACGTGCCGGATTGACGGCTGCCGACATTGTAAACACTTACGAAGAAGAACGACTGGCTAATGTCTTTTATCTGTACGGAGAGTTAAAAAATAGCCGCAAGCTGGCTTCGGTTCTGGTTAAAGCTCGTACACAGAAACAATTCGTTACTATCGGCGACTTCTTGGAAGTGATAAAGCCTTTGTTTGGAAGAGAGCGTGAGAAGAAAGAACTCGCCAAGGTCTTTCAGGCACTGCGCATTGAGGTCAACCAGGAAATGGAAGCACTGAAGGAGATGCTGTATGCGGCAACCGAAGCGCTAAAGCCCGGAGGACGGCTGGTAATCATTACTTATCATTCGCTGGAAGACCGCATCGTAAAGAATCTTATCAAGACAGGCAACGTGGAAGGTAAGGTAGAACAAGACTTCTACGGCAACGTGCAGAGTCCTTTCCGTGCGGTAAACAACAAGGTAATCGTTCCTTCGGACGAAGAAATAGCCCGAAATCCACGGTCACGAAGCGCAAAATTACGTATAGCAGAAAAGAAATAGTTAAACTCATGGAACAGCAAGATACAACATCACAACAACAAGGCTCTTCACATATTACGCTGAAGAGTATTTTGGGAGGAGATATTCTGGCACACAGCTTCCTGAAAAGACAAGCAAACCTGCTTATCCTGATTGTCATTCTTACTATCTTGTACATAGACAACCGCTATTCCAGCCAGCAGGAACAGATTGAAATAGACCGGCTGAAAAAGGAACTGACAGACATCAAATACGATGCGCTGACCATTTCTTCCGAACTGACGGAACGAAGCCGCCAGTCGCGCATCGAAGAATATATAGCAACCGAAGGTACTCCGCTGCAAACAGCGGCAACTCCTCCTTATCTGATTAAAAAAGAAGACGAAAAGAAATGATACCCGGACTTAAAAATATAATGTTGCGCTACACGTTTATCGTGGTAATCATGTTTGTGCTGGCTGTACTGATTATAGTCAAGGCAGGATTCATCATGTTTGCCGAACGACAATACTGGAAAGATGTAGCCGACCGTTTCGTAAAAGAAAACGTAATCGTGCCCCCCACACGAGGAAACATCATTTCTTCCGACGGGAAACTGATGGCAAGCAGCCTGCCCGAATATCGTATCTACATGGATTTCCGTGCCGGAGGAACGGAGAAAGATACCATGCTGATGAACCATCTGGCAGAAATCAGTCAGGGACTTCACGAAATATTCCCGGATAAAAGTGCGCAAGAATTCCGCAAGCACTTGCTGAAAGGACGCCGTTCTAAAAGCCGTCATTTTCTGATTTACCCTCAGCGTATTTCGTATATCGAATACAAGGAAGTCAAACGCCTGCCCGTATTCGAACTGAGCCCCAACAGAGGTGGCTTGCATGTGGAAACATTCAACCAGCGCAAGAAACCGTTCGGTTCACTGGCTATGCGAACACTGGGAGATATGTACCCTGACATGGCACAAGGAGCAAAAAACGGTCTGGAATTAACTTACGATTCCATTTTAAAAGGACAGAACGGAATTACTCACCGCCAAAAGGTTATGAACAAATATTTGAACATTATCGACAAGCCAGCTGTAGACGGTTGTGATATCATCACGACAATCGATGTCGACATGCAGGATATTGCCGAGAAAGCATTGGTAGACCAACTGAAAACACTGGAGGCGATTTCGGGAGTAGCAGTCGTAATGGAAGTAAAAACCGGCGAGGTGAAAGCCAATGTCAATATGACACGTGCCAGCGACGGCAATTATTATGAAATGCGAAATGCAGCCGTAAGCAACCTGATGGAACCGGGTTCTACTTTCAAAACAGCATCTATCATGGTTGCCATGGAGGATAAATACATCACTCCCGACTATGAAGTAGATACCGGCAACGGAATGGTCAACATGTACGGTAGCTGGATGAAGGACTGGAACTGGTACAAAGGCGGATACGGAAAAATAGATGTAACCAAAATCTTGGAGGTATCATCGAACGTGGGAGTATCGACTATCATCGATAAATTCTACAAGAATAATCCTCAAAAGTTCGTCGACGGTCTGAAACGTATGAGCATTGACACTCCGCTTCATCTGGGATTTGTGGGAGAAGCCAGTCCGCGAATTCTCGGTCCGAAGGAACGTTATTTCGCAAAAACGACCTTGCCGTGGATGAGTATTGGTTACGAAACCATGATTCCCCCTATTTACATCCTGAATTTCTACAATGCCATTGCCAACGATGGGGTGATGATAAAGCCTAAATTTGTAAAGGCCATTTCGAAAGACGGTGAAATATTGGAGGAAATCCCAACAGAAGTTGTCAACCCCAAAATCTGTTCGGATACGACATTGACCATGATCCGTACCATTTTGCGTAAAGTCGTATCTGAAGGACTTGCCAAACCGGCAGGAAGCAAGCAGTTCAGCGTATCAGGTAAAACTGGTACAGCGCAGATTTCTCAGGGTAAGGCTGGATATAAATCCGGAGGAGTAAGTTATCTGGTTAGTTTCTGCGGATATTTTCCTTCAGAAGCACCCAAATACAGTTGCATCGTTTCCATACAGATACCTCACGGACCTGCATCCGGAGGCTTACAGGCAGGAAGTGTATTCAGTCGTATAGCCGAGCGCATCTATGCCAAACATCTGTATCGTGACCTTGCTCATGCAAAAGACTCGACGGCTGTACTGATACCGGAGGTAAAGAATGGGGATATCGAAGAATCGTCATATGTACTTCGTGCACTGAACATTCCGGGAAACAGCAAAACTGTTCCCTACTCTACCCAGCCTTTATGGGGAAAAGCCCAATGCACACACACCTATGCCGATCTGAAAATGACGAAACTGAACAAGCATCAGGTTCCAAATGTATTAAACATGGGGGCAAAGGATGCGGTATACTTACTGGAAGACTATGGTCTGAGAGTACGACTTGTAGGAGTGGGTGAAGTAAAAGCCCAAAGCATTCCGGCCGGCTCTCCGATTCATAAAGGACAGACTATTACATTAACATTAAAGCATTAGAAATAACATAAAAACATGAAACTGGAAAATATTATCAAATCCGTCAATGTCTGCGAAACAAGAGGTAATGTGGACAAAGAAATTAAGGGTATTCAAATGGACTCTCGTCTGGTAGAAGCCGGACATTTGTTTGTTGCCGTAAAGGGAACTCAGACCGACGGACATGCTTATATCGCAAAAGCTATTGAAAAAGGAGCAACCGCCATCGTTTGTGAAACATTACCTGAAGAGCTGAATGAGAATGTTACTTATGTAACAGTAGCGGATACGGAAGATGCAGTAGGTAAATTGGCAACAACTTTTTATGGGGATCCTACATCGAAACTTGATCTGGTAGGAGTTACTGGAACAAACGGAAAAACTACTATCGCCACCTTATTATATAATATGTTCCGCAAATTCGGATATAAGGTGGGGCTGCTGTCCACTGTCTGCAACTACATCGACGGAGAAGCTATACCAACAGATCATACAACTCCCGATCCTATTACACTAAACCGCCTGCTGGGACGTATGGCAGACGAAGGCTGTAAATATGCATTTATGGAAGTCAGTTCTCATTCCATCGCACAAAAGCGTATCGGAGGTTTGAGATTCGTAGGGGGTATCTTTACCAATATCACTCGCGACCATCTGGATTATCACAAAACTTTCGAAAATTACCTGAAGGCAAAAAAGGCATTTTTCGACGGACTTCCCAAAACAGCTTTTGCCCTGACTAATCTGGACGACAAAAATGGCAGCGTCATGGTACAAAATACCAAAGCTAAAGTTGCGACTTATTCACTGCGTACACTCTGCGATTTCAAGGGAAAGGTATTGGAAGATGGATTTGAAGGCATGCTGATGGATATAAACAACCGGGAAGTCAATGTACAATTCATCGGACGCTTCAATGCTTCCAATCTACTGGCCGTATATGGCGCAGCATGCTTGTTGGGTAAACAGCCTGAAGATGTATTGCTTATATTAAGCACACTTCGTCCGGTGGCCGGACGCTTTGACGCATTGCGCTCCCAAAAAGGTTATACAGCAATAGTAGATTATGCTCATACTCCAGATGCATTGGTCAATGTTTTGAATGCTATCCACGAAGTATTGAAAGGAAGAGGACGAGTTATCACTGTAGTTGGAGCCGGCGGCAACCGAGATAAAGGCAAACGCCCTCTGATGGCACAGGAATCGGTCAAACAAAGTGACCGTGTAATCATCACATCCGACAATCCTCGTTTTGAAGAGCCTCAGGATATCATCAACGATATGCTGGCTGGCTTGACTAAAGAAGATATGACAAAGGTTCTCTCCATCGCTGACCGTAAGGAAGCTATCCGTACAGCTTGTATGCTGGCACAAGCGGGCGACGTAATCCTTGTAGCAGGAAAAGGACATGAAAATTATCAGGATATAAAAGGTGTAAAACATCATTTTGATGACAAGGAGGTATTAACAGAGATTTTTGATAACGAATAATACAAATACAACATGTTATATTATTTATTCAACTATTTAGAACAGCTTGATTTTCCGGGGGCGCGTATGTTTGGTTACGTATCGTTCCGGGCACTCATGGCTATCATTTTGTCACTACTTATATCTGCCATTTTCGGAGAATATTTCATCAAGCTGCTCAAGAAAAAACAAATTACGGAGACACAGCGTGATGCTTCAATAGACCCGTTTAATGTAAATAAAGTAGGAGTCCCCACGATGGGAGGAATCATCATCATTGTTGCAATACTTATTCCCTGCCTTCTACTGGGAAAGCTGCACAACATTTATATGATACTGATGCTGATTACGACTATCTGGCTGGGAAGCTTAGGCTTTGCCGATGACTATATCAAGGTATTCCGTAAAGACAAGGAAGGGCTTCATGGTAAATTCAAGATTATCGGTCAGGTGGGATTAGGATTAATCGTTGGGCTAACTCTTTACCTGAGTCCGAATGTGGTTATCCGTGAGAACGTAGAGATTCAGAAAGACGGACATGTGGTAGATGTGGTACATAAAAGCCAAGACGAAAAATCTACAAAAACGACTATCCCCTTTTTCAAGAACAATAACTTAGACTATGCCGATTTTGTAGGATTCATGGGAGAACATGCACAGACAGCCGGCTGGATTGTTTTCGTATTGGTCACTATCTTTGTCGTAACTGCGGTATCGAATGGAGCCAATCTGAATGACGGTATGGATGGTATGGCAGCAGGAAACTCTGCCATTATCGGAGTGACCTTAGGAATATTGGCTTATGTATCCAGCCACATAGAATATGCCAGCTATTTGAATATCATGTATATTCCAGGAAGTGAAGAGCTGGTAATATTTATCTGTGCCTTTATTGGAGCCTTAATCGGCTTCCTTTGGTACAATGCTTTCCCGGCACAAGTATTTATGGGCGACACAGGAAGTTTGACTATTGGAGGTATCATTGCCGTATTTGCAATCATCATACATAAAGAGTTGCTGATTCCCATACTATGCGGAATATTCCTCGTAGAAAACCTGTCAGTCATCCTTCAGGTAAGATATTTCAGAAGCGGCAAGAAGAAAGGACTCAAGCGTCGTATCTTCAAGCGCACACCGATACACGATCACTTCCGTACAACTTTATCACAGCTTGATCCAAGTTGTACGTACCTGATTACTTCTCCAAGCAGTGTATTCCATGAATCGAAGATAACCGTCCGATTCTGGATTGTCACTATCGTATTAGCAGCAATAACAATTATAACTTTAAAGATAAGATAAACGTATCATGGCAAAAAGAATTGTCATTTTAGGAGCCGGCGAAAGCGGTGCGGGAGCAGCCGTGCTGGCACAGAAAAAAGGTTTCGATACCTTTGTTTCTGATATGTCTTTGATAAAAGACAAATACAAGAACATGTTGAACGAAAGAGGCATTCAGTGGGAAGAAGGACACCATACTGAAGAGCTGATTCTTAATGCTGACGAGGTTATCAAAAGCCCGGGTATCCCCAACGATGCCCCATTAATTCTGAAATTGAAGGAAAAAGGAACTCCAATCATTTCTGAAATTGAATTTGCAGGACGATATACCAACGCCAAGATGATTTGTATCACCGGAAGTAACGGAAAGACTACTACTACTTCTCTTATTTATCATATCTTTAAGAAAGCAGGATTAAACGTAGGACTGGCGGGAAATATCGGACAGAGCCTGGCATATCAGGTGGCAGAATGCAACTACGATTATTATGTTATCGAGCTAAGCAGCTTCCAGTTGGATAATATGTATAAGTTCCATGCCAACATTGCTGTCTTGATGAACATCACGCCCGACCACCTGGACCGTTACGATTATAAAATGCAGAATTATGTAGATGCTAAATTCCGCATCATACAAAACCAGACGGACAACGATGCTTTCATTTTCTGGAACGATGATCCTGTTATTCAAAAGGAATTGCATAAATATGGAATACACGGACGCTACTATCCTTTTGCCGAAAAGAGAGAGGAAGGACTGGCAGCCTTTGTAGAACAGAACAAGGTTTATTTTACAAAGCCCATTGAATTTAACATGGAACAGGAAGAGCTTGCATTGACAGGTACTCATAACCTGTTCAATTCTATGGCAGCCGGTATTTCTGCTAACATCGCAGGTATCCGGAAAGAATGTATCCGTGAGGCATTAAGTGATTTCAAGGGAGTAGAACATCGCTTGGAAAAAGTTACTCGAGTACGTGGCGTAGACTATATCAACGACTCAAAAGCGACCAATGTAAACTCATGTTGGTATGCATTGAGCAGCATGAAAACAAAAACGGTACTTATTTTGGGTGGAAAGGATAAAGGAAACGACTACAATGAAATAGCCGGACTGGTAAAGGAAAAATGTTCCGGTCTGATATTTCTGGGTCTGCACAACGAAAAGCTTCATGCTTTCTTCGACGGATTCGGCTTACCTATCGCCGATGTACAGAGCATGAAAGATGCTGTGGATGCTGCTTACCATATGGCTAAAAAAGGTGAGACGGTACTTCTCAGCCCATGTTGCGCCAGCTTCGACCTGTTCAAGAGTTACGAAGATCGTGGTGACCAATTTAAAGAGTGTGTAAGAAACTTATAATAAAATTATCCTGAAAAGATGGATTTGCTAAAAAACTTATTCAAAGGCGACAAAGTAATCTGGATAATCTTTTTGTTACTTTGCCTCGTTTCTATCATTGAAGTATTCAGTGCTTCCAGTACGCTGACGTATAAAAGCGGTGATCACTGGAGGCCTATCACCATGCATATGATATTGATGGCAGTGGGAGTCATCGTCATACTTATTATACATAATATTCCCTGCCGATGGTTCAAGACGTTCGTCGTGTTGCTACCAATATCGTGGGTTATGCTGATTTTTGTTTTTGTGGTAGGTGCATTGACCAATGGAGCCAAACGTTGGATAGATTTAGGATTTATCCAGTTTCAGCCTTCTGAAGTAGCCAAAATGGCAACCATCATAACCGTAGCATTTATCTTGTCGAAAATGCAAGAGGAAAAGCAGGCTAACCCGAAAGCTTTCAAATATATTCTGTGGGTTACGGGGATAACCTGCATCCTTATCGTTACGGAAAATCTTTCCACAGCAGTACTGTTAGCAGGAAGTGTCTTCCTTATGATGTATGTCGGCAGAGTACCGTTTAAACAATTAGGTGCACTTTTGGGAATTTGTATTGGCCTTTTGATTTTTGCTGTTGCAACAATCAAATATGTACCGTCTGAAACCTGGGACAAGGTAGGTTTGCATCGTATGGTTACCTGGCAAAGTCGTCTGGATAATCACTTCGATACATCTACTGTACCACCAGAAAAATTCGACATTGATGCAGACGGTCAGATTGCTCATGCCAATATCGCAATAGCAACAAGCAACGTATTGGGTAAAGGTCCGGGAAATAGTGTACAACGAGACTTCCTTTCACAGGCTTTTTCCGATTTCATCTATGCCATTATCATCGAAGAATTAGGATTGATAGGAGGCGGTATCGTAGCCTTTCTATACATCTGGCTTTTGATGAGAATCGGCAAGATAGCCCGTAACTGTGATAAATCGTATTATTCATTTCTGGTTATGGGCATAGGTATGCTGTTGGTTACACAAGCCATGTTCAACATGTTGGTAGCTGTTGGTATTATGCCGGTAACCGGACAGCCACTTCCGCTCATAAGTAAAGGAGGAACTTCTACTCTTGTCAACTGTGCATATATTGGAATCATACTAAGTATCAGCCGTCATGTAAATGAACTGAAGAAACAACAGGAACAGGAAGAAGCCGAAAAACAGCAGCAAATACAAGACGCAGCAGTTACATTGCTACAAAATGCAGCAGCCATTGCCAAAGAGCAGTCAGCCGATGAATCTGAAGCCAATAAAAAAGCATCAATACACGAATAAGATTGGCTTTATATTCCAGCTCTTTTGCAGCTAAATAAAATAGAATCAGAATAATTATTTTTACAAGTTTATTCCTAACTTTGCAGGAAAATATAAAATTATGAAGGATAATTTGAGGATTATAATCAGCGGAGGAGGAACAGGAGGTCATATCTTCCCAGCGGTTTCCATTGCTAATGCAATCAAGGAGCAGCATCCTGATACCGAAATATTGTTTGTCGGTGCAGAAGGACGTATGGAAATGCAGCGCGTACCAGCCGCAGGATATAAAATAATAGGCCTGCCTGTTGCCGGATTCGACAGGAAGCATTTGCTGAAAAACATTAGTGTACTTGTAAAGTTACTGCGCAGCCAGCTAAAGGCTCGTCAAATTATCAAAGACTTTAAGCCACACGCAGCGGTGGGAGTTGGCGGATATGCCAGCGGCCCAACCTTAAAAATGGCTGGAATGATGGGAATTCCTACCCTGATACAAGAGCAGAATTCATATGCAGGAGTAACCAACAAACTATTAGCAAAGAAAGCTTGTAAGATATGCGTTGCTTACGAAGGTATGGAACGTTTCTTCGATAAAGAAAAAATTATTCTCACAGGTAATCCGGTCCGTCAAGGTCTGTTGAATCACACTATCAGTCGTGAAGAGGCAATCCGGTCATTCGGACTTGACCCGCAAAAGAAAACCATATTGATTATCGGAGGAAGCTTGGGAGCTCGTACTATAAACAATTGTGTCATGCAGGGATTGGAAAAGATAAAGAATTCAGGTGTACAGTTTATCTGGCAGACCGGAAAATTCTATATTAATGAAGCCAAAGCTTGTGTAGCACAAGCCGGAGAGCTGCCCATGCTGCACACAACCGATTTCATTTCCGACATGGCCGCTGCATATAGTGCTGCCGATCTGGTCATTAGCCGTGCAGGAGCAGGATCTATTTCTGAGTTCTGCCTGTTGCAAAAGCCAGTCATACTGGTACCTTCTCCTAATGTAGCAGAAGATCATCAGACAAAAAATGCATTAGCTTTAGTCAACAAGGATGCAGCTTTATATGTTAAAGACTCAGAAGCTACCCAAAAATTGCTCGATCTTGCCATCGCAACTGTAGGACAAGCTGATACATTAACTAAATTAAGTAAAAACATAGCTAAGCTGGCTTTTAAAGACTCGGCAAACGTTATAGCAAACGAGGTCTATAAGCTGGCTATCAATTATAAGAAAGAACATGAACGTTAATACACTGAAAGCTGTTTATTTTATCGGAGCAGGAGGCATAGGAATGAGCGCACTGGTCCGTTACTTTTTGTCGAAAGGGAAAAAAGTTGGCGGCTACGACCGCACTCCGAGTGAACTGACAGAAAAACTGATTGCAGAAGGAGCAGCTATTCATTACGAAGAAAACGTTTCACTCATTCCAAGTGACTTTCTCGATCCAGAAACAACGCTGATAGTTTATACACCAGCTATTCCGGCCGAACATAAAGAACTGGTTTATTTCCGTGAACACGAATTTGAAACTCAAAAACGTGCTCAAGTATTAGGTATGCTTACGCGCACTGAAAAAGGACTCTGTGTCGCAGGTACCCACGGAAAGACTACGACCTCTACAATGACAGCTTACCTACTGGATCATTCTCATGTAGAGTGTAATGCTTTTTTAGGAGGTATTTCCAAAAACTATAATACGAACTTATTATTGTCCGATAAAAGTGAATATGTAGTTATCGAGGCTGACGAGTTTGACCGTTCGTTCCACTGGCTGACACCGTATGCATCTGTTATCACTGCGACCGACTCTGATCATTTGGACATTTACGGAACTCATGAAGCCTACGTGGAAAGTTTCCGAAAATATACATCGCTAATACAACCGGGAGGTTTTCTTATTGTAAAGAAAGGTATAGATTTGGTACCGGATGTACAGTCGGGAGTAACAGTATATACTTACTCCACAAAAGAAGGAGATTTTCATGCTGAAAACATACGAATAGGTAACGGAGAGATTTTCTTTGATTTCATTTCTCCTTTAGGAAATATAAAAGATATCCAATTAGGAGTGCCTGTCTATGTTAACATTGAAAATGGAATAGCCGCAATGGCTCTGGCACAAATAGGTGGAGCAACTTCTGAAGAAATCAAACAAGCTATGCCTGGGTTTAAAGGTGTAGACCGCCGCTTCGACTTCAAGTTAAAGAATGATCATATCGCATTTATGAGCGACTATGCACATCATCCTGCCGAAATCAAGCAAAGTATTTCTTCTATCCGTATGCTGTATCCGGATAAAAAAATAACGGCAATTTTCCAACCCCATCTGTATACACGCACTCGCGACTTCTACAAAGACTTTGCAAACAGCTTGTCACTGCTCGATGAGGTTATTCTGCTCGACATTTATCCAGCTCGTGAATTGCCGATAGAAGGTGTAACCAGTAAACTCATTTATGACAATTTACGTCCGGGTATCGAAAAATGCATGTGCTCCAAAGAAGAATTGCTGGAAGTTCTGAAACATAAAAAGATAGAAGTTCTCATTACACTGGGAGCCGGCGATATAGAAAACTATGTTCCACAAATATACGAATTACTGAAAGACAAATGATAAAACGAATTTTCATACTCTGTGCTTTAATATTGGCAGCAGCCTATCTTATCCTGGCTGTTACCACATTCAACAGCAAGCCTGGCAACCGGGTTTGCAAGGGTATGGAATTGACTGTCAAAGATAGTGTCGATTACGGTTTTGTCACGCAGAAAGAAGTAAAAAACATTCTGAAAAGGAAAAAGATATATCCTGAGGGCAAAGAACTGGCAAGCATTAATGCCCGCCAATTAGAAAAGGCCCTTTCGAATCACCCCTTCATTGAAAATGCAGAATGTTATCTTACTTCCGGCGGGAAAGTAGCGATTAACATATACCAACGAGTTCCTGTCATGCGAGTGATGAGCAGCAACGGTGACGATTACTATCTGGACAATGCCGGGAAAATAATGAATGCTCCCGGAAAATCAGTACATGTAGTCGTAGCAACTGGATTCATCGATCGCAAGTTCGCCCAGAACGAATTATACCCACTGGGAAAGTTCTTGCAGGGAGATAAGTTTTGGGAATCGCAAATAGAACAAATAAACGTAACCCCCAAACAAGAGCTGGAATTGGTTCCTCGAGTAGGCGATCATATACTCTTTTTAGGAAAACCAGGCGATTATAAAGAAAAATTCAGTAAATTGCAAACATTCTACAAAAGCGCGCTGAACCGGGTAGGATGGAACAAGTACGAACGGATCAGCATAGAATTTAACAATCAGATTATTTGTACCAAAAAGGAGAAGTAAGATATGGCAGCAACAGACTTTATAGCAGCAATAGAACTGGGATCGGCTAAAATAACAGGCATTGCGGGAAAGAAGAATGCAGACGGAAGTATTCAAGTTCTCGCCTACGCCAGCGAACGATCTTCCGATTGTATCAAAAAGGGAACAATCTACAACCTGGATAAAACAACTCAATGCCTTACCTCAGTCATCAGTCAACTGGAAGAGATGCTACATGCATCCATCAAAAAAGTATACGTGGGCATCGGAGGACAGTCTGTAAGAAGCATTCGCAATACAGAAGTAAAACAACTAACCGAAGAAACCAAAATATCTCAGGCACTGATCGACTCCATGATGGAGAACAATCGTGATATTGCTTTGGTCGATCAGGAAATTCTGGCTGTTGAACCACAAGAATATAAAATAGGAAACAACCAGCTTACTACTGAACCTGTTGGAATTCAGACAGACCGTATAGAAGGAAACTTTCTGAATATCATAGCCCGCAACTCCTTGAAGAGCAATATCCGCCAATGCTTCCGTCAGGCTGGATATGAAGTTGCTGAATACCTGCTTTCTCCACTTGCTACAGCCAACGCAGTGCTTACCGGAAGTGAGAAACGTTCTGGGTGCGCGCTTGTCGACTTTGGTGCAGATACTACAACGGTATCGGTATACAAGAACAATATGCTCCGTCATCTTGCTGTCATTCCGTTGGGAAGCAATAATATAACCAAAGACATTTGTAGTCTTCAAATAGAAGAAGAAGATGCAGAACAATTAAAACTTCACTACGCAAGCGCCTATACAGAACCGAGCGAAAACGATGATGAAGTAGGAAAGGAATATAGCATCGACGGAAAATGTACCATCCGTGCTCATAAACTGGAGGACATTGTTGAAGCCCGTGTAAAGGAAATACTGGAAAATGTTTGGAATCAGATTATCTTATCCGAATATAGTGACAAACTGCTTGCCGGAATCATTCTGACAGGAGGCGCATCTAAACTGCCTAATCTGGATAAAGCTGTATTCAACATCACCAAAATAGAAAAGATACGCATCGCACAAAGCGGAGCCGTAGAACTGAGAGGAGATATTACAATTCCGCAAGACGGAAGCAGCAATACACTGATTGGACTGCTGACCACAGGCAAAGATAATTGTTGCAAGATAGATCCCCGCAAAGGTCACCAGTTAGATTTTATCGATGACTTGCAGAAAAAAGAAGAAGAAGCCCGCCTGAAAGCTGAAGCAGAACGTAAAGCCGCCGAAGAAAAAGCCGCAAAAGAAGCCGAAGCTGAAAGACTACGCCAGCTGGAAGAAGCCAAAGTCCGTCAGGAACAAGAACGTGCACAAAAACGACTGCACGATTGTGAAACCCTGATTACGGAAGCTACCCGCCAGATGAATCGTAAAAAATATAAAGATGCACTGGCAAAACTGGAACAGGCACGCAGCTTGAATGTGCAGGAAAAGGAAGAAGAAATAGCCTCCCTTACTGCCGAAATAGAAAAGTTGAAAGAAGATAATCCGTTCAAGCGACTGATTAATGCGCTCAAGAACGGAGCCGACGAGATGATGAAAGATTAATATTCACCGCATAAAGAAAAGGAAGAATTATGTCTGACGAGAAAATTATGCCATTCGATTTCCAAAGTGGAACACCGAGTATCATTAAAGTTATCGGTGTAGGCGGTGGCGGCGGTAACGCAGTCAACCACATGTATAGAGAAGGTATCCACGACGTTACATTCGTCGTCTGCAATACAGATAATCAGGCTCTCGATGAATCGCCTGTACCTATTAAACTTCAGTTAGGACGTGAAGGTCTGGGAGCGGGAAACCGCCCGGAACGTGCACGCGATGCTGCCAACGAAAGTCTGGAAGATGTCAAGAATATGTTGAATGACGGCTGCAAAATGGCCTTCATTACAGCAGGTATGGGAGGAGGAACCGGAACCGGAGCTGCTCCTATCATTGCCAAGACAGCCAAAGAAATGGGTATTCTGACGGTAGGTATCGTTACTATCCCGTTCCTTTTTGAAGGCAACAAAAAAATTGACCAGGCACTCGACGGTGTAGAAGAAATGAGCAAGCATGTAGATGCATTGCTGGTTATCAACAACGAACGCCTGCGTGACGTATATTCCGACCTGAGCGTAATGAATGCTTTCGGCAAGGCCGACGATACACTTTCGATAGCTGCCAAAAGCATTGCCGAAATCATTACGATACGTGGTAAGATAAACCTCGACTTCAACGATGTGAAAACCGTTTTGAAAGATGGAGGTGTAGCTATCATGAGTACCGGATATGGTGAAGGAGAAGGACGAGTTACACAAGCTATAACCGACGCTCTCCACTCTCCATTACTGAACAACAACGATATTTTCAATTCGAAAAAAGTTCTTTTCAACATCTCTTACAGCATGAACAGCGACTTGATGATGGAAGAAATGAACGAAGTACACGAGTTCATGAGCCGCTTCGGAAAAGATGTAGAAACCAAATGGGGTTTATACATCGACGACAGTCTGGGCGAAAAAGTAAAATTCACTATCCTTGCTACCGGATTCGGCATTAAGGATGTACCGGGCATGAGCAACAAGCTCTCTGCCGAAGAACAAAAACGCTTGGAAGAACTGGAAGAAGAAGAACAAAAGAAGGCAGAACGCCGCGACGACTTCTATCCGGGAAGCTATAAGAACAACAGAAAGAAAGGGAACTATAAAATCTATATCTTCACACAAGAAGATCTGGACAACGACGATATCATCAGCATGGTAGAAACTACTCCTACTTACAAACGCTCGAAAGCTGTACTGGAAAGCATTCAGTCGAGAGCTGTAGCTGAAGAAAGTGCAATGCCTAAGCTGGATAACAATGAAAATGGTTCCATGACAATCACTTTCTAAACCGACAAATTAACCAATAACTTATATAATATACGACTATGGACTTATTTGAACAAATCAGCAACGATATTAAAGAGGCTATGAAAGCCAAGGACAAAGTCAGACTGGAAACTTTGCGTAATGTAAAGAAATGCTTTCTCGAAGCAAAAACAGCTCCGGGAGCAAACGATACACTGACTGACGATGCTGCTTTAAAAATCATGCAGAAACTGGTTAAACAAGGAAAAGACTCTGCTGCTGTATACGAAGGACAAGGACGTGCCGACCTGGCTGAGGAAGAAATGGCTCAGGTACGTGTCATCGAAACCTATCTTCCGAAACAGCTTTCACCCGAAGAACTGGAAGCCAAGCTGAAAGAAATCATCGCCCGCGTCGGTGCAACCAGCGGAAAAGATATGGGTAAGGTAATGGGTGTTGCCAGCAAAGAACTGGCAGGTCTTGCCGAAGGACGCGCCATTTCTGCAAAAGTAAAAGAATTGTTGCAGTAAACTGACAAGGTATGCACAGTACCCAGTGCATACAAAACCAAGCAATATAAAGGCAAAAAATACGGGACTTGCAAAGGTTCCGTATTTTTTTGTCACCACATGCCGGCCTTTTCCTGCAAAGAGCCTGACATTCCACTATTTTTTGTACAAAAAATAAAAACGTTTGTACAAATTTTCAGAAAACGTGCCGACGTTTTTCGAGAGATGAAAGGTAGAAGTTCCGAAAACAGCCTCAACTTTCCCGTTACGATACCAACAACCGTTCCCTATTCCTCCCCTCAAGTTCTATCCTCAAAATAAGTCCTGTAAGACAGGAAGAGATTTCAATTCCGGAAAATCCGGTAAATGCAGACGGTAATACTCATTAATTATATCCAGACAACGGTTACGCTCCATCCGGTTCATAGCAAACAAGTGCATCGTTTCGTAGTTCATACGCATCAGATTGCGAATATGAGAAGCTTCTTCCGGACGGACAAACATGCCGTGATAAGGCTGTGTCGAAACAAAACAGGCATTCAGTAAATCAAAATAATCGCTGGGAGCATATTCTTCTACATTGGGATAAAGCCCGAGAAAGCGAGACAAACGCATCAGAAACACCAGGTGAAAATTAGCGAAATTCGTTTCGCATACATCCAGCCACTGCACAGAATGTACCAGATAAGCATATAAAGGAATGTTGGTTGTTTCCTCTTTCAAGGCACGATAAAGGAACTCTGCCAAAAACATGGCAATGGCCGACTTATAAGGATCGTAAGGCAGAGAGGTAAAGATATACCAGGCTTTAGCTTCCTTTATGGGATGAAGTCCCGAACGAGGACGTACATCTGCCTCAAACTCAACTATCGACAAAGGCTGAAAAAGCACCTGCTTCACCGCCGATTTACGCGAACGCTGAACCGGCAGCAGAAAAGACATCCTGCCCGACTGCTCGGTATAAATATGTACAATGTTCGACTTGTCACTATACTTTACCGTATGAAGTACTATACCTACGTATTTCTGTAACATAACGCGACAAAGATACAAAAAAACAAGCAATCCCTGCATGGGAGATAAAACAGTCACCCGCCATGCAAGGAATTACATTACCTATTGAACCTTTAAGAGAGAGAGGATTTGTTAAAATATCAAAATAAGTCTATTCGACTGGATATATATCCAATCAGTTTCAGCTATTGCAAAAATAGCTAAATCAGCTCCTTTTCTTAAAATGCCAGTTGGCATCAAGATAGCATAAGCAGTCATTTTTTCAGGCTAAGTGAACAGAAATCGTATCTATCAGAACAAAAAAACACCTGAAGTTTTTGTTCATAAAAGACTTTTTCCATCACAGATATAACCTCCTAATACTTCCCGCTTTAAGTAATATGTCAATAAAGTTCGCCCCCAATACCCAAGAAAAGAAGTACCCTTCTCCCCTATACTAAAAGAAAAAACAGCAGGAAAAAACCACAAAAGGAAACGATAAAACCGCTGAAAAAGAAAATTTAGCCAGACACTCAGCAAAAAAATCACAGAAAGTTTTGCAGGAATGAAAAATCTTCATACCTTTGCATCCGCAATCGAGAGATATATATCCTCGAAGAGCCAGTCAGGTTTAATCCTGAATCGAAGGATGGCCCGTTCGTCTATCGGTTAGGACGCAAGATTTTCATTCTTGAAAGGGGGGTTCGATTCCCCCACGGGCTACATAATAAACAAAATCACGAACAATATTAAAGATTAGTCGAGATGGCAAATCACAAATCATCTATCAAAAGAATCAGACAAGAAGAAAAGAGAAGACTTCACAACAGATATTATGCTAAGACTATGCGTAACGCAGTGAAGAAACTTCGTGCAACTACTGACAAAGCAGAAGCTGTAGCTCTGTTCCCTAACGTACAGAAAATGTTGGATAAGTTGGCTAAACGTAACATTATCCACAAGAACAAAGCTGCTAACTTGAAGTCTAAATTGGCTGCTCATATCAGCAAATTGGCTTAAGTAATTGCTCACTTTAAGGATATTAAGGCTGAATCTAAAAGATTCGGCCTTTTGTCGTTTATAGCTACGGCTTGTGACATTTCTTTCCTCCTGCTCGCGACTAAGCGAAAAATATGAAGCCTGTCAGACCTGAACGTAAACATTCGGGATATTTGTAAGCCCCCCCCTTCCGGCCAATGTGTCATACCAGACAACTTTAGGCAACTCTAAACTCCACCAAACCTCAACCGACACGAAAAAGCTGCCCAGTAAAACAGAGAATCACTTTTTTCTAAAAAAAAAAGCATTATATTGCAATCGAAAAGAAACATGCACTTTCCGAGAGGTTTAGCTTACCCTTCAAAAGGACCTGCTAAAAGCAAAGACTCGAAAAAGTTCCGCAATCCATCTTTCGTATCACCGAT